>JAYVMZ010000328.1:0-10619 GCA_043758735.1 Betaproteobacteria bacterium | reverse complement strand
CTTTTCCAGGCCCGCAGCGCGCAGCGTCACGGCCACAGACGAAGCCGGGAAAGGGATGATATGGAGCGGCCGCCAACCGATGTCGTAGACCTTGCGGATGGCCTGGGCAGCGGCCTTGGTCGTAGAGAAGTCCACGAGCGTGTCGGCCCCCGAGGCCTGGAGGCTGATGATCTGCTGGTCGACGGTGGGGTCGGTCAGTTCATAGCTGGCCTCCGCCACCACCATGCTAGGGGCGTTCTCGCCCAGCGTACGCTTGAAGGCCGCCATGAGCGTCTTGCCGTAGTCGTCGTTCTGGTAAAGGATGGCGATCTTTGCGGTCGGGCAATTGTTCAGCAGATATTGCGCATAGATCGCGCCCTCCTGGTCGAAGCTGTAGTGCAGCGGCATGGTCCAGGGAAAGTTCTTGGGATCGCCGAGCTTCGGACTACCGGTAATGATAAATAGCTGTGGGACGCGTTGCGCGTTCAGGTACTTAGAGATCGCCGAGTTGGTCGGCGTGCCGAGGCTTCCAAAAATCAGCAGCACGTTTTCTTGCTCGACAAGTTTGCGGGTCTGCTCCACGGTCTTTGGCGGAGTGAACCCATCATCCAGGCTGATTAGCCGCAGCTTCCGGCCGTTCACGCCGCCCTCGTCGTTCACTTTGGCAAAATAGGCCGCCATGGCTTTGCCCACGGTGCTGTAGGCCGATACCGGACCGCTGTAGGGCATGGTCTGGCCGATTTTGATCTCAGTGTCCGTGACCCCTGGGCCATATGTCCTTTCCGCATATGCGTGCAGGGTAGGCTGTGAAAAAAATACGAGCGTTAGAAAGAGTCCGCGCAAACTTTTTACCATAAACTTTCCTCCGAGGTAACATTCCAATGACGAGACCGCTTCGGCGTTTCTCCGAGAAACGTACGGGGTGCAGCGGTCGTAAGCCTCCCCGCGGTGACGGTTTACAAGCTTTTTCAACGGGCGCTCCATTCAATATTGGACTGACAGAGACGACCTCATTGATGCCGGATCGTAATGCACAGGCGTCAAAAACTCCATGGTTCAGGACCTTAATTTTTCTGAATTCCCACCTTGGTTGAATCGCATGGCGCGGGATGAGCTCAGCTTCGGGAATTTCCGCCTTGATCTCCGGCTCCGCAGGATCTTCGGCAACGGGGTCCCGCTGGAACTCAAGAGCAAAGCCTTCGATATACTCTGCGTGCTTGCCTCTGCGCGGGGTGAAGTGGTCACAAAGGACGAGCTGATGGCGAAGGTGTGGCCCGGGCTCGTGGTCGAAGAGAACAACATCCAAGTGCACGTTTCCGCGCTGCGCAAGGCGCTGGGCGAGGAAAGGGGTTCCCCTGCGCATCTCATCACCATCTCGGGCCGGGGTTACCGGTTGGTCGGTGTGGAAGAGGCCTCTCGGCGTGGTTCGCAGGAGTCAGGCCTTGCGGGTGTCCTCGCGCTTCCAGATCGTCCGTCGATCGCCGTCTTGCCGTTCCAGAACCTGAGCAGCGACCCGGAGCAGGCTTACTTCGCCGACGGCGTCGTGGAGGACATCATCACCGGGCTTTCGCGCGTCAAGTGGCTGTCGGTCATCGCGCGCAATTCGAGCTTCGTGTACAAGGGCAAGGACGTCGATGTAAGACAAGTGGGGCTGGAGCTTGCAGTGCGCTACGTCCTCAAGGGAAGCATCCGCAGGTTCGCGGACCGCATCCGCATCGCCACGCAACTCGTGGAGGCACCTAGCGGCACGCAGGTCTGGGCCGAGCGCTACGATCGAATGCTCGGCAACCTCTTCGAGGTACAGGACGAGATTGCCATGAGCGTGATCGGCGCGATCGAGCCGGGCCTGAGGAAGATCGAGGTCGAACGGGTCAAGCGCAAGCGACCGGAGACCCTGGATGCCTATGATCTGGTGCTACGAGCGCTGCCGTTCATCTACAAGCTCATGCCGGAAGCGTCCGCTCCCGCCATTCCCCTGTTGCAGAAGGCGCTGGCGCTCGAACCAAACTACTCCGTTGCTCACGCGATGCTCGCCTTGTGCTTCCATGTTCGATTCAGCCGCGGCGGCTTGCACGAAGAAGATCGCCAGGCTTCGATACACCACGCCCGGGCAGCCGTATCAGGCGCCAGCGACGACGCACTGACGCTCGCGATCGCCGCCTTCGTGATCTGGTTCGATCAACACGATGTTGCCACCGCGTTCGATCTCTTTGATCGCGCATTGGCACTAAGCAATTCGAACGTCGTCGCCCTTTGTACAAGCGCGGTAGCGCTTGCCTGGACCGGACAGACGGAGGTCGCCGTAGAACGTGCCGAGCGAGCGCTCAAGCTCAGTCCGTTCGATTCTCTCAACTATCTCTCGTACGTGGCTCTTGCGGGCGCCAACTTTCAACTTAAACGCTACGAACTAGGCCATGTATGGGCGCGACGAGCGGTAGAAGCGAATCCGGACTTCAGTGTCCCGTATGCGTATCTCACGGCGGTGCTGGTTCGGTTGGGACGCGCCGAGGACGCGAAAGCTACGGTTCGGACGATGCTCAAGCTCGACCCCGGCTTCACCATTCGCCGATACCGTGTCACTGTCGGCGTCAATCCCGCAGTGTTCTCCGATTTCGCGGAAGCATGGCGCGAAGCAGGGGTACCCGAGTAACGAGCGTGCGAAATACGGGTCGGGAGCCTGGCCCGCATTCGATCCCGGGATGTACTTGCGCCGCGCTGGTAATGCTCGTGAGTAGATCAGATGTCAGGTGGTGGATAAGAGCGGTGAACCGCTCCTTCTTCCTTGCTCTTTCCTTTCCTCGCCGGGCCGGCTAGGCCGGCTTGTCGTTCGCCAACGCACCTGCCGCCGCGACGTCCTCGCTCGCAATCAGTTCGACCCCGTTCCTCGCGAATCTCTGTGCCGCATACAGCGCGCGCTCATCCTTCTCGTGGTCGAGCGACCACTGCGCCTGGCGGCACAGAAGTAGCAGTGCAAAGGCGCGACCGAGGGTCATTGCGAAACGTCGTGCGCCGGCCTCGATGACGTCGCCGGACGCCTTTGCGATCCACTGCTGGGCGTGCTGAATGGCGGCCTGCGCCGCCTTTGCGCATTCAAGCAGGCGCAGGTCGCGCACGCTGGACGCGAGGGTTTCGATTTCAATCTGCAGCGCGGACAATGCGCTGCCGGATTGCAGCGCGCGCAGCACGTCGAGGGACAACACGTTGGTGGTGCCTTCCCAGATCGAGAACACCTGTGCATCGCGCAGCAGCGACGGCAGGCCGGTGTCTTCGACGTAACCGGCGCCGCCGAAACTTTCCAGAATTTCCGACAGCACGGCGACCGATTGCTTGCCGGTGACGAGCTTTGCGATCGGGGTCAGCAGGCGCAACAGGTCCCTGCCCGCGGCATCGAGGCCATCGGTTTCATCCCGCCCTAGCAATTCCACCGCGAAGAAGGCGAGGTGAAAGCCGGCTTCGTATTCAGCCTGCAGGCCGGCGAGTGTATCGACGTGCAGAGGTTTTTCGGCGAGCGGCGCGCCAAAGGCGACGCGCTTGCCTGCATAGTCGCGCGCCAGCGCCAGGCCGCGACGCATGTACGACACCGCGCTCACGCTGTTCCAGGTGCGCGTGACATTGAGCATCGGGGAAATATTGCGCACGCCGTCCGCTTCGCCGGCCACCGCCGTCGCCGGCGTGCCGTCGAGCGTGAGTTCGGCGGTCGGCACTTTGCGCGTGCCCAACTTGTCCTTCAACCGGTGCACGAGGATGTTGTCCAGCTGCCCGCCGGCATTGCGCGTTTCCACGTAGAACAACGCAAGCCCTTTGCCGCCGCCGGGATTGCCCTCGGGCCGCGCCAGGGTCAGCGCCATCTGCGACGTCGCCGCCGAGGTGAACCACTTGCGGCCATGAAGGCGCCAGCGCTCGCCATCCCTGCGCGCGACCGTTTCCGAGCGGCCGACATCGGAGCCGCCGGTGCTTTCGGTCATCCACTGGCCGCTGGTCCAGAACTGAGCCCGATCGCGCGACGTCAGGTGCGGCAATGCGCACTCGATGAGTTGCTTGTTCCCGGATGCGGTCAGCGCGCGCGCCGCACCGTCGGTCATCGCCAGCGGACAACTGTAGACATCCGTTGCCGGCGTGAATAAATGCACGAGCGCGAACTGGTGGATACGCGAGTGCCGCCCGTGGTGCCGCTCGTATGCCGTCGCGATCAACCCTCTTTCCGCGGCGAGCCACTCCGCCCTCTTCCACAACGGCGACACTTCGATGTGATCGACGCGGTTGCCCCAGGCATCCCAGGGCGTGTGCACCGGTTCGTTCAGGCGATCGGCGATCTGCAGCCGATACAGCTCGCCGCCCGCCAGCTCGCCCAGCTCGATGAACTCGCGCTCGATCTCCTTCAGCATATCCGCCGGCAGCGCGCGCTTTAGGTACGAGCGCAATACTCGATCATCGGAGTACTGATTGCCGAGTTGCGGGGCGGGTTGATTAAATGGCATGAGAAAGGCCGTGATTGGTGATTAGTGATTAGTGATTAGTGATTAGTGATTTGTGATTAGTGATTGGTAACTGGTGATTGGCGAATGTTTAGGGCCTTAAGATTTAGTACCAGTTACCAATCACTAATCACCAATCACGGGGAGTCAAATACCGATACAGAGGTATTTGATCTCCAGATACTCTTCGATTCCATATTTGGATCCTTCGCGCCCTATCCCGCTTTGCTTGACGCCGCCGAAGGGTGCGACTTCGTTGGAAATCAGGCCGGTGTTGACGCCGACCATGCCGGATTCGATGGCTTCGCCGACGCGCCAGATGCGGCCGATATCCCGGGCATAGAAATACGCTGCGAGTCCGAATTCGGTGTCGTTGGCCATGGCAATCGCTTCCGCTTCGGTCTTGAAGCGGAACAGCGGCGCGACGGTGCCGAAGGTTTCTTCCTTCGTGACTTTCATCGTGGTGTTCACGTCGGTGAGCACGGTCGGTTCGAAGAACAGGCCTCCGAGTTTGTGCTTGTTGCCACCGACCAGGACCTTGGCGCCTTTGGACAACGCGTCCGCAATGTGCTCCTCGACTTTCTTCACCGCGTTCTCGTCGATCAGCGGGCCGGTCGTCACGCCGGCCTGCGTGCCTGGCCCGACGTTGAGCGCCTTCACTTTTTCCGCGAGTTTGGCGGCGAATTTATCGTAGACGCTGTCCTGCACCAGGATGCGGTTGGCGCATACGCAGGTCTGGCCGTTGTTGCGGTACTTGGAAATCATCGCGCCTTCGACCGCGGCGTCCAGGTCGGCATCGTCGAACACCAGGAAAGGCGCGTTGCCGCCGAGCTCCAGTGAAACCTTCTTGATGGTGGCGGCACTTTGCGCCATGAGATGCGCGCCGACTTCCGTCGAGCCGGTGAAGCTGATTTTGCGCACTGTCGTGTTAGAGGTCAGTCCGCCGCCGATTTCTTTCGCGCTGCCGGTAATGACGTTGATGACGCCTTTTGGCACGCCCGCACGCTCGGCCAGTTCCGCCAGCGCAAACGCGGAATAAGGCGTCTGCGTCGCCGGCTTGATCACCACCGTGCATCCGGCCGCGAGAGCCGGCGCCGCCTTGCGCGTAATCATCGCCGCCGGAAAATTCCACGGCGTGATCAGGCCGCACACGCCGATCGGCTGCTTGATTACCACCAGGCGCTTATCCGCCTGATGCTGCGGAATCACGTCGCCGTAAATGCGCTTGGCTTCCTCGGCGAACCATTCGATGAACGATGCAGCGTAAACAATCTCGCCTTTTGCTTCGGCAAGCGGCTTGCCGTGCTCCGTGGTCATCAGCAGGCCGAGGGCGTCGGTATTCGCGATCATCAGCTCGAACCACTTGCGCAGGATGTTGGCCCGCTCCTTCGGCAGCTTCGCGCGCCACGCCGGCAGCGCCGCACTCGCGGCTTCGATGGCGCGACGCGTTTCCGCCGCACCCATTTTCGGGATCGTGCCGATCACCGCACCGTTGGCGGGATTCGTAACGTTGATCGTGGCCTTCGAGTCCGTGTCGAGCCAGGTGCCGGCAATGTAGCCTTGCTGGCGAAAGAGCCGAGAATCGGCGAGAGGTAGGGTGAATTTGACGTCGCGGGGAGAGTTCATCGGGTTACCTCCGAACACAGTGAGTGGTGATTGGTGATTGGTAAAAAGCGAAGCGGCTGGAAACGAGTCACCAGTCACCAATCACCAGTTACCAATCACGATTCAGGCACTTTCATCAGAAAGTGCCTGGATACGCCCCTCCATCGATGAGAAAGTTCATGCCCGTGATATACCCCGCCTGCTTGCTGCACAGGTAGGCGCAGGCATCGCCGAATTCGTCGGGGTTGCCGAATCTTCCGGCGGGCACGGTCTTCATGCGCGCGGCGTGCACTTCATCGAAAGGCTTGTTCTGCATTTTGGCCGCGGCGACGCTGCTGCTCTTGAGCCGGTCGGTATCGAACATGCCGGGCAGCAAATTGTTGATGGTGACGTTATGGGCGACAGTCTTCCGCGCGATGCCGGCGACGAAACCGGTCAGGCCGGAGCGCGCGCCGTTGGACAGGCCGAGGATGTCGATCGGTGCCTTGACCGCGCTCGACGTGATGTTGACGATGCGGCCGAACTTGCGTGCGATCATGCCGTCCACCGTGGACTTGATCAGGTCGATCGGCGTAAGCATGTTCGCTTCGAGCGCCGCGATCCACATGGCGTGGGTGAATTCGCGGAAGTCGCCGGGCGGTGGGCCGCCTGCGTTGTTGATCAGGATATCCGGGCTCGGACACGCGGCGAGCGCCTCCTTGCGGCCGGCTTCGGTGGTGATGTCGGTCGCCACGACGGTGACCTTGACGCCGGTGGCCTTGCGAATCTCGTCGGCGGTCGCTTCGAGCGCTTCGCGGCCGCGCGCCAGGATGGTCACGTTGACGCCTTCGCGCGCCAGGGAAAATGCGCAGCCCTTGCCGAGCCCTTTGCTTGCCGCGCACACCAGTGCGGTCTTACCCTTCAAGCCGAGATCCATGAATGCCCTTCCTTCTTCGAAGTTTTTACGTGAATGGCGGCCGCCAGGGGCGGACCACAGGGGAGTAACCGGGGAGTAATTGGGGAGTAGCGGGGCATAATCCTGAAGCAAGCGGCCGGCTTTTGCAAACCACCGGGCCGATCCGATGTCTATTTCCCGTGCCGGGATATAATCTGCCTCATATAACTACAAAAAAACCATGACTGCACGACTACTGTTCCCCCTGATCCTCATCGCCTGTACGCTGGGCGGCTGCGCGGCCGGGCCCAACCCTCGCGACCCGATGGAGCCTTTCAATCGCAAGGTCTACGCGTTCAACGACAGCGTGGACAAGGCCATCCTCAAGCCGGCGGCCAAGGGTTACGTCGCCGTGGTGCCAACGCTTGTACGCCGCGGGGTCACGAATTTCTTCAACAACCTCGGCGTGGTCGTCACCACCCTGAACGATGCCTTGCAACTCAAGGGCAGCAAGGTACCGGTGGATTTCGCGCGCTTCACCACCAACATGGTCTTCGGGCTCGGCGGGCTGATCGACGTGGCCACCGAGTTGAAGATCGAAAACCGCAACGAGAATTTCGGCCAGACCCTCGGATACTGGGGCGTGGGCAGCGGCCCTTACCTGGTTCTGCCACTGTTCGGGCCGAGCGACATGCGCGACGCGCCCGCCCTTGCGGTGGACTTCGTCGCCAGCCCGTTCTTCTACTGGAATCCCGATGCGACCGTGCGCTGGGGCCTGTTCGGGCTGGACATCGTCGATACCCGCGCGAACCTGCTTTCCGCGGAAAAATTCCTCGACACCGCGGCCATGGACCGCTACAGCTTCCTGCGCGATTCCTACCTGCAGCGCCGCGAGTACCTGATCCGCGACGGCGCCACGCCGCCTGCTTCCGGCGGCCAGCAAAAGAGCCTCAAGGAACTCGAGGAAGAAGACATGGCGGACGATCCTGTTCCGCTGCGCGCGGCGCCGCGGGTGAGAAGGCCGTGACGGGGAGATACCCTGACTGTCGTGACTATCGTGGCAGACGGAAAGGACCTGGAGCTTGCTTACACTGATAGTCACGACGGTCAACTAGTCACGACAGTCACGACCTTCACGATAGCGCCCTACCTATCCTTCTTGTCGGCATCGCTCGTCATATTCCGGGGCAATACAAAATCCAGCGGGTGCTGCACGAACCGCCTCAACAACCTCGCGCCTAATACAGCCAGCTCCTTTCTTGCCAAGCTGTAGGCGCGCGCGGCCGTATAGAGGGACAGGAAGAAGCTCACGCTCAGGTTCAGGACGAACATGGTCGCCACGCCGGCCACTGCCCAGAAGAACCAGCCCGTGGTGAACCAGCCGCGCAAACCGGCGCCGGCGAAGGCCAGCATGCCCGACGACAGCGTGACGTGGCGCACGTCGATCGGCAGGCCGAGGAACTGGCCCATCACGGGGGCAAGGCCGAGCAGGAAGCCCAGCGAGATGTTTGTCGCCCACCCCGACATGTTGCGCGACACGATGCCTGCGGCGCGCACCATGCGCTTGCGTCCGAAACGATCGCCGAGGCGGTGGTCCGCGATCGCCTGCGGCAGGCGGTGATACACCGCCCAATTGTCCATCCAGCCGCCGATCATGGCGGCCATCCACAGGATCACCCCCGTCAGTGCGGCATAGAACACCGTGCCGCTGTTGACCGGGCTCAGCGTCTGGAACACGTACTGCGCCTCCTTCTCGCCGAGATAATTGCGGCCGAGCGCGAGATGCCAGAGGAAATTGAACAGGAAGGCGCCGAGGAACACGACCGTCACGTTGGCAATGGCGGCGGCAAACTGGGAGCGGCAGATCTGCACCGTGAACTCGACCACGCTGTCCATGCGCGCGGTGCGATCCCGGCTGCGCAGCAACCTGGCCAGCGTCGCGGCCGTCATCGCCGGCTGTTTGGTCGCCAGGATCAGGTGAAGGTGATGCAGCAACATGAAGCTGACGGCGTAGTTGAGGCCGGCGAGCAATCCTTCGATGAACAGCGGCAATCCGGAATGCGTGACCTTGAGCTTGATGGCCGCGGTCAGCACCGTCAGCAATCCGCCGCCCGCCGCAGCCAGCCAGATGAAGCGGTATTCGCGGCGGCTGTGCGCGACATAGTGCTCGCCGGTTTTTCCGGAGCGGTCGACGATCTTGCGCTGGAGCATCTGCATGTTGCCGCGGATCAGGTGGCGGATGCTGCGGTCATCGTGGGCAGCGACAATGAGCTCCGCCAACAAGCGGTGCATGGGTTCGTTGCGCTCCGTGCCGGGTGCAATCTCGATGACGTTGAGCATGGATTCCATTCGCGACAGGCAACGCTCCAGCACTTCCAGCCCGTACACGATGTCCACGCTCACGCCCTCGCTTTCCAGGCGCCGCGTCACTTCAGCTGTCTCGGCGCGGCAGGCGACGCAGAACTCGCGCCATGCCTGCGCCCTGGCGGAAACGTCTTCCCCTGCGCGCCATGCATCCATCAGGCCGTCGCTGGTCACCGCGAGAAGATGGAAGGGCGATTGCGCCACGGAGGCGGGATGGCTGCGCGCGCGCAATTTCGTCGACAGGCCTTGCGCCTGCACGCGAATCGCCAGCAAGCGGAAGCCGTCGGCGAAAGCCGTTTTCAGCGGCGCCCAGATCTCCGGCCGATCGACCGGTGCGACGGCGCGCACGATGCGATGGAACAGTTCCGGCGCCACCACGCGGAAACTCTCCGCGTTGGCCCGGCTCGAGTACAGCCGCGATACCAGGCGCGCGAGGTCATGGTCGTCGTTAGGCTCGGGGAGGATTCGGCCCATGACGCGATCACCCAGTTCCGCGATGAAACCACGATCCCCGGGTATCCCGGTCTCACCGAACAGGTTCACGCCTTCGGTCTCGGACAGGATGTCGGCAAAGGTGTCCTGCAGGCTGCGCTGCACTTCGGGCAAGGCTTCCAGCACCTCGATGGCCTTGATGAGCCGCGATCGGTCCGGCAGGCCCTCGTCGTCCAGCGGTCCCAGCCGGGTCCAATCGATCAGCGCGATCAGCGAATCGAGCCGATGCCCAAGGCTGTCTGCAATCGCAATCGCCTCCAGGCAGCCGGCAAGTTCGTACGCATCGTGGTCCGATCCGCGACCGTGGTCGAGGAAGGCGACGACTTGTTCTCTGATGCCGTTTGCGGGGACGTCGGCGTTCATGTGTACGGTTGGGTGCGGAAGTCATGGGAAGGTATCACAGGGAAGGACCGTGAATGCCGTGAATGCCGTAACTGCATCAGGCTCCAGGACTTTACGACATTCACGATATTCGCGGATTCACCGCCTTTACGACAGTCACGGCATTTATCCGCCAGCAGCGATGAATCCTGCGATTGCGGAAATCACGCGGCACGGTCTGATTGGAGATTTCCGTCATCGGCACATCCGCCAGCGCATCGGCATCGAGCTTGAAGCTGCGCAGGTTCGTCGAGAACAGCAGGTCGCCGCCGGGGGCGAGCAAGGCGAGGCATGCGCGCACGAGTGCTACGTGGTCGCGCTGCACGTCTAGCACGCCTTGCATGCGTTTCGAATTGGAGAAACTCGGCGGGTCGAGCACGATCAGTTCGTAGCGATCGCGCGACGTGCGCTCCTCCTCAAGGAAGCGCACGACATCGGCCTGGACCAGG
>JAYVMZ010000327.1:0-3158 GCA_043758735.1 Betaproteobacteria bacterium | reverse complement strand
GGCTCGTCGGCCGCAACGGATAGAAGATCATGGAGAAGCCGGAGAATTTGTGCGGCGCTGCGCCGGGCTTGTCAGCGGTCAGTGTTCCGAAGATGAACTGGATGTCGGGCGTGGCCGCGTCCGGCGTCGTGCGCGTGAACATCACGCCCTGCTGGATGCCGACCGCGAGAGGCCCGGTCCGCCTCAACATCCACTGGAGCCCGATCTTCATCCGGCCCCAGACGCTTTTCAGATCGTCGTTGACGGTGATCGGCTTGGTGCACTTGAACAGCACGCGCGCCTGCAGATGGTCCTGCAGGTTCCGTCCCGCCGGAAGATCGGCGACGATCGGAATGTCATGCGCGCGCAACAGCGCCGAAGGACCGACTCCCGAGAGCTGGAGCAACTGCGGCGACTGGATGGCGCCGGCGCAGACGATGACCGACACGCGCGCGTTGACGTCGATCTCGCTGCCGTCGGATTCGTAGCGTACCCCCGTCGCGCGCTTGCCGTCGAACAGGATCCGGGTCGCGAACGCGCCAGTCGTGAGATGCAGATTGGCACGCTTGCGCGCCGGGACCAGATAGGCATGCGCAGTCGAGCAGCGGATGCCATTCTTCGTCGTGAGCTGCAGGTAGCCGGCGCCGGTCTGCTCGCGCCCATTGACGTCGTCGTTGCGCGGAATGCCAAGCTCGCCGGACGCGCCGATGAAAGCTTCGGTCAATTCGTTACTGGTGCGGATGTCCGAAACGGCGAGTGGTCCGTGACCGCCGTGGTATTCACTTTCGCCGCGCTCGTTCGCTTCCGCCTTCCTGAAGTATGGAAGAACCTCGTTCCAGCTCCATCCGGTATTGCCCAATGCGGCCCAGCGATCGTAGTCCTGCGGCTGGCCGCGGATGTAGACGAGACCGTTGATCGAGCTCGATCCGCCGAGCGTGCGTCCGCGCGGAAAGTAGATCGCGCGGTTCTGCAGTCCGGACTCGGGCTCGGTCTGGAACCGCCAGTTGTACACCGGGTGAAACATGGTCTTGCCGTAGCCGATCGGGATGTGGAGCCACAGGTAACGATTGGGGGGGCCCGCTTCGAGGAGCAGGACAGAATACCTTCCGTTAGCCGACAGCCGGTTGGCGAGCACGCACCCCGCCGATCCCGCGCCGACGATCACATAGTCATACATGCGCGATTCGACTTCTTGATGATCCGCGATCCTTCCGTCAGGCATTCGTCGGAGTCGATTGGCGTGACACGACCGATCGCTGTGCGCTCGGCTGCCGTCGTTGGTTCGCGCCGCGCGAAGCAGCGCCGTCGCCGCGTCGCTACACCGCGCGCTCCTGGCTGACGAACACTGTGCGCAGATAAGCGTCGAGACCTTCAGGTCCGCCTTCGTATCCGATGCCGCTGTGCTTTGCGCCGCCGAGCGGCGCGTTGGGCAAGGCGGGCGTGAAGCTGTTGATGCCGATCCAGCCTGCGTCGAACGCGTCGGTGATCGCTGCCGCGCGATCGATCCTGTTGGTGAAGGCGTACGCGGCGAGGCCGTACTCGACAGCATTCGCCATCGTTGCCACGTCGTCGACATCGTCGAAGCGCATGATCGGCGCCACAGGACAGAACGGCTCGGTGGACATGATCGTCGCTCCGGCGCCGACGTCGGTCATCACTGTGGGCTCGAAGAAATAACCACGTGTCCCGATCCGCCGCCCTCCCGCGCGGACCGTCGCGCCCGATGCGCGCGCATCGTCGACGAACTCGAGCGTGGCTTGCAAACGGCGGTGGTTGTTGAGCGGACCCATCTGCACGCCGGGCTCCATTCCGTTGCCGACCTTGATGCGCGCAGCAGCATCGGCGAAGCGCTCGACAAATGCGTCGTATATTCCGTTCTGAACGAAGAACCGGCTCGGCGCCAGACAGACTTGTCCTGCGTTGCGGAACTTGAATCGCGCGCACGCGGCGGCCACCTTCTCGACGTCGACATCGTCGAAGATCACAACTGGCGCATGACTGCCGAGCTCCATGGTCACGCTCTTAAAGTCCTCGGCAGCAAGCCGGCACAGTATCTTTCCAACCGCGGTCGAACCGGTGAACGAGATTTTGCGGATGACGGGCGATGCAATCAGATGCGCAGAGATCTCGCTCGGTACGCCGAAGACCAGGTTGATCACGCCCGGCGGCATCCCCGCATCGACGAACGCGCGGACCAGTCCGATGCAGACGGCCGGCGATTCCTCGGCAGGCTTGACGATGATCGAGCAGCCGGCGGCGAGAGCAGGCGCGAGCTTGCGCATCATCAGCACCGCCGGAAAATTCCAGGGCGAGAACGCGGCAACAGGCCCGATCGGCCGCTTCAGCGTCATATGACTGAGGCGCGGCGAACCGGTCGGCAGAACGCGCCCGTACGTGCGCGTGCCTTCCTCGGCGCACCATTCGATGGTCTCGATCGTGCGATCGATCTCACCCGCCGCTTCGGGCAGCGTCTTGCCGTTCTCGAGCGTGAGCGCGCGTGCCAAAGCATCCTTCCGCTGGCCGATCAGCGCCGCCGCGCGCTTCATGATCGCGCCGCGCTCCGCGGGTGCGACGGCCTGCCATTTCGCGAACCCGCGCGCGGCCGAGGCGAGCGCCGCGTCGAGATCCTGGGCAGTCGCCACAGGCAGCTCGCCGATGACGTCCTCGGTCGCAGGGTCGACGACGTCGAGCGTGCGACGTCCTTCGCCGCGACGCCATGCGCCGTCGATGTAGAGCGCGAGATCCTGGCCGTACACGCGCTGACTCACCGGGTCGCGCGCCGTCATTTACTGACACTCAGCTTGTAGACATCCGAGCGCAGGATGTGCGTCGTCGTCTCGAGCGGGTTGCCGTTGCGGTCGCGCGTGAGCCGTGTCACCACCAGGACGTAGGCGCTTGCCGGAATTCTGAGCATTTCGTTCTGGCTCGGCGTGGGCGGCTGGCAGCTGACGATGAATTCGTTCGAATGCGGCTCCAGCTTCAGCTTCTTGCGCAGGATGTCGTAAATGAACATCGTCTCGACGTCGGCGCGCGTGATGTTGCGGCCGATCTTCTCCGGCACCGCGACGTGCACCAGCGCGTGCGGCGTACCATCCATCAGATAGAGCCTGCTATAGGTAACGGCGCTGTCGGCAACATCGCGCAGGTTCGCCGGGACGCCATCGCCGCTGACCCACGCA
>JAYVMZ010000326.1:0-11114 GCA_043758735.1 Betaproteobacteria bacterium | reverse complement strand
ATGTAAAAAAGCAAGGTAAGTCCTACCAAATGCTGCACCGAGACCACCAACTCGCGCTGTTCTGAAATACCCCGCGGCTTGCCGCGGGGTTGTTTATTGCCCGACCGGCCGTCGCGATGCTGGACGCATCGTCAAGCAGGTAACCAGCAAGGGCGCGCACGCCGAGTATTCCGAATCCAATCGCAAGGACGATGATCGTGCGCACTTCGCCGGAACTGTTGTGATGAGCCAGATCTGGTCATCGACCAGTTGATCCTTGAGCGGCGACATCATCGTTCCGGGCCGGCCGTTCTTGATGGTATTGAAGATCATTTCGTCGGTGACCGGCGTGTGGACCGGATCGGCGAGAGCCGGCATGCCAGCCAATCCGGCGCCGAGGCCGGCGGCGAAAAGCAGGGACTTCAGCGATGACTTTCTTCGAGCGAGCATGGCAGGCGCGAGGCCGCCCGGCCGAAGCCGGATGAATGCGGACCATCGCTCGAATCAGGTGCCGAAAACCCCTGAGCGAGCGGTTGCGGTGCGGGTGCGGTCCGGTAGACTTCGCGCAAAGGGGGATGGAATGAAGAAGCTCGCGATTTTCCTGTTCTTGTTAAGCAGCCCGGCTTGGGCGGGATGGAAGAGTGTCGGAGAAGACGGCGCCGGCACGTCCTACGCCGATCCGGCAACGATCATCCGCAAAGGCAACACGGCGACGATGTGGTCGCTGTTCGACTACAAGGATTTTCAACGCATGGTCGAGGTCGGCTATTACTCGCAGAAGACCCATACGGAGTACGACTGCGTTGCGAAACAGTTGCGCGGGCTCAGCCTTACGCTGCACGCCGACAAGATGGGCGAAGGGAAGGTGATCTATGAAGATACTTCGCCGCATGATTGGGAGCCGGTCGTCCCGGATACCATGAGCGAGACTTTGCTGAAGGTCGCCTGCAAGTAGACCATCGACGCTTTCGGATATTAAGCAAGACTCAGGTCTTGAGCCGGTATCCCGTCCGGAAGATCCACACCACCCCACCGAGGCAGACCACGAAAAAGGCAAGCGTCATCGCCAGGCTGATGCCGACATCGACATCCGCCGTTTCGTAGAAGGCCCAGCGAAAACCGCTGATCAGGTAGACGATCGGATTGAACAGGCTGACCGTGCGCCACACCGGCGGCAGCATGTCGATGGAGTAGAAGGCCCCGCCAAGGAAGGTCAGCGGCGTGATGACCAGCATCGGGATGAACTGCAGTTGCTCGAAGCCTTTCGCCCAGATGCCGATCATGAAACCGAACAGGCAGAAGGTAGCCGCGGTCAGAACGAGGAAGGCGACCATCCACACCGGGTGCGCGATGTGGATGGGCACGAACAGCGTCGCCGTCGCCAGGATGACCAGGCCGAGCAGGATCGACTTGCTGGCCGCGGCGCCGACGTAGGCGAGCACGATCTCGAGCGCGGACACGGGAGCGGAAAGGATCTCGTAAATCGTGCCGGTGAACCTCGGCAGATAAATGCCGAACGAGGAATTGTTCAGGCTCTCGGTGAACAGCGACAGCATGATGAGTCCCGGTACGATGAATGCGCCGTAGTGCACGCCGCCGACTTCGTTCATACGCGAGCCGATCGCCGCACCGAACACCACGAAGTAGAGCGAAGTAGTGATCACTGGTGTCACCAGGCTCTGCCAGAACGTGCGTTTGAAGCGCGCCAGTTCGGCACTGTAGATCGCCCAGACGCCATGGCGGTTGAACGACGGGATTTTCACTGCGGTGCTCATGTGCGGTCGTGTACCAGGCTGACGAAAATATCTTCCAGCGAGCTTTGCCGGGTCTGCAGGTCCTTGAACCCGATACCGAGTTCGCTCAGCCGCCGCAGCAGCAGCGGGATGCCTGTGCCTTCCTCGCGCGCATCGAAGTTGTATTCCAGTTCGTTGCCCTTGTCTTTCAGGATGAGATGCCATTCGCCCAGGGTCGCGGGAATTTCCGTCATGGGGTCCTGCAGGTGCAACGTCATCTGTTTCTTGCCGAGTTTCTTCATCAGCTCGGTTTTTTCCTCGACGAGGATGAGTTCGCCCTTGCTGATCACGCCGATGCGGTCGGCCATTTCCTCGGCTTCGTCGATGTAGTGCGTGGTCAGGATGATGGTGACGCCGCTGTCGCGCAGTTGCCGGACGAGGGCCCACATGTCGCGGCGCAGTTCCACATCCACGCCCGCCGTCGGTTCGTCGAGGAAGAGGATGTCGGGTTCGTGCGCCAGCGCCTTGGCGATCAGCACGCGGCGCTTCATGCCGCCGGACAGGGTCATGATCTTGTCGTCGCGCTTGTCCCATAGCGACAGTTCGCGCAAGACCTTTTCCAGGTGCGCCGGATTTGGCGCGCGTCCGAACAAGCCGCGGCTGAAGCGCATCGTGTTCCACGTGGTACCGAACATGTCCGTGGTTAGCTCCTGCGGCACCAGGCCGATCTTCGCCCGGGCTGAACGGTAATCGCTCAGGATATCGTGGCCGTCGGCGATGACCGTACCCGTGGTCGGCGTGACGATTCCGCAGATGATGCTGATCAGCGTGGTCTTGCCGGCGCCGTTTGGGCCGAGCAGGGCGAAGATTTCGCCCTTGCGGATGTCGAGATCGACGCGCTTGAGCGCCTGCAGGCCCGACGCGTAAGTCTTGGTTAGGTTGGAAATGGAAATGATGGATTGCATCGGCGAGAGTTTAACGGCTTCCCGGGCACTTGATTTCGAAACACCGGCGTCAGACCGATAGCGCCAGACAAGCGGCGGAATTGCAGCCGCTCCCGCTTCACTCCTGGCCGCGTAGCGGCAGCTGCCGGATTACGGCGGCCAGCGCCGCCTTACGCGCAGTCCGCCGCCTGTTCCGTTTTCCGTGTGTTCGATGGCGGTTTCTGTTTTTGCCACTCGTCGCAGCGCTTCATGGCATCCGGGGTGAATTCAGCCTACGGCTCGTTGCCGCCGATTACAAACATCAGGATATGTTCCTTGTCGGGCTCGTCGTAGGTCACGTTCATGAAGCGCCGCGCGACGCCGACCGGGAACGAGATCACGTCGAGCGGATCGAGATCGACGTATTCAGTCGCCGGCCCTTCGTTCCATTCGCAGCGCCGGCGGCCTGTCATGGCAATGAAGGTCTCGTTGGTGTCGTGGTTGTGCATCAGCGGCCCTTTGCCCGGCTTGGCCCTGGCGTAGCCGAGGTTGAAGCCCTCGGCGATGGCGATCGCCGGCATGATCGAGGCGTCATTGCCCACGGGCGAGGTCACAGAATTGCTATCGGTTTGCGACGGCTGGAAGCCGATGACGGCATAAAGCGTCCGCCGGCATTCCGGCAGGTCGCTGTCCGGCAGTCCGCCGTCGGAACCTTTCAGATCCTTGAAGCGTTCGACGCGCTTCATCATTTCGTCCCGCGTCCAGACGCGAAGGTCTCGCCAGTCGCCCATGATTGCATCCGCCTCGCTTGAAATTCGCTCTGCGTCTTGCTTTGTGGTCCTTCAGGCTTTTCTGTGGGTTTCGAACGTCTCACCAATGACCCATCAAACGCAAGGGACGCCAAAGAAAGGCAACAACGTTAAAGGCGACACTGAGTCAGGGTAGCGGGCCAGTCGCTACACACATGCGTACACGACGACCTGAATACCTGATTTTTGGATTTGGCTTTCCCTGGCGTCCTTAGCGTCCCTTGTGGTTAACGCTTGGCCGTAAGGGTTTGGGCACGAGTGCTTTGGCCGGGTGATCCATTTTTACTCCGGTGCAGATTACCCACATGAAAGTCCGATGAACCATATTTTCTAGTCCCGGTGGCGACGAGTTCTTTGCATGTGACTCGTCCGTTACGCCTTCAGTTTGCCGGATGAAAGATTGATTCGGATCGCGAACGACCTATAAAGCATAGGCCTGACCCTGATTTTCGTTGATTTGCGGTCCGCGCTTCCGGACTGCGACGACTCGTCCGTCCGGATAATGCGGTTATAACGTTACATCACGCGTATGTGATCGGTATGATAATCTACAGGCCGTATCTGTAGAGAGCTGCCATGGAAAAACGAACTGCGCGCCTCACCATCCTCATCGACCCTCGCAAGAAGAAGATCTTCGAAGAGATTTGTGCGAGCCAGGATGTCACGTCTTCCCAAGTCGTCAGGAAGCTGATTCGCCAGTACATCATCGAGCATGCCGGGGACAGAAAGCTTCCCGACTGGCTGAAGGCACCGGTCATGTCCGGCCGGGACAATTCCCGATAGCGGACCTTCCATTGTTTACGGCATCTAAACCGCGACCCATTGCCTTCGATTTCGTTGAAGGCACCGGTCTGCATGGCCCTGCCATGAGCCCAACAGCAGAAAATGATGAACGGGTTTTCTGATCCAGCCCAATGGAGTCACCTGGACGGTGTTCTGGCCGTTGTCCTGGCTTGGCTGGCCATCGGCGTGGCCGGTGTGTGCGCGGTACGACGGCTGGACTTCGCGCCCAAATTCCTGTTTCCCGCCGGCAGCGTGTTCGGCGTCGTGCTGTTCGGGATCGCCTTGCACGCGGTATTCGCGCCTCCCGAAGTCGCCGTGCTTCCCATCGGCCTGCCGGACCTGCCGTTTCACTTCCGGCTGGATGGCCTGTCTGCGTTTTTCCTGATGGTGATCGGCGGCGCTGCGGCGGGTGTGTCGGCCTTCGCTGCCGGGTATTTCCGCAAGATCGAGGGCGAAACTCCGCCGGGCCTGCTCTGTCTTCAATACCACGTATTTCTCGCCAGCATGGTGCTGGTGGTGCTGGCCGACGACGCTTATGCGTTCATGGTGATGTGGGAGACGATGGCGCTGTCTTCATTCTTCCTCGTCACCGCGAACCATCGCATCGAGGAAAACCGGCGCGCCGGCTACCTCTATCTGCTCATCGCACACATCGGCGCCATCGGCATCCTGCTTTGTTTCGGCGTGCTGCAGTCAAACACGGGGGACTATACGTTCGCCAACATGCGCGCCCAGGAACACACCCCGTTCTGGGCTTCGGTGACATTCCTGCTGGCGCTGTTCGGATTCGGCGCCAAGGCCGGCCTTCTGCCGTTGCACGTATGGTTGCCGGAGGCGCACCCCGCCGCACCCTCGCCCGTATCGGCGCTGATGAGCGGGGTGATGCTGAAAACTGCGGTCTATGGTTTTTTGCGGATTTCCTTCGACCTGTTGCACGCGCAACTGTGGTGGTGGGGCTTGTTGCTTCTGGGGATCGGCTTGGCGACAGCTTTGTTCGGCATCGTCTTTGCGGCCGTGCAGGTGGATATGAAAAGGCTCCTGGCCTACTCCTCGATCGAGAATATCGGCTTGATCTTTGCCGCCGTTGGCCTGTCCGTGCTGTTCTCGGCCTACGGCATGACACCGATGGCCACCCTCGCGCTGACTGCGGCGCTCTATCACGTCGTCAGTCACGCCTTCTTCAAAAGCCTTCTGTTCGTCAGCACCGGTGCGGTCTTGCATGCCACCAGCGAGCGCAGCCTCGGCAAGCTCGGCGGACTGATTCGCTATATGCCCTGGGTCGCCTGGGTTTGCCTGATCGGCGTTCTGGCTAGCGCCGGGCTGCCGCCGCTGTCCGGATTCGTCTCCGAGTGGCTGCTGTTGCAGAGCTTCCTGTTCACGCCCGAATTGCCCAGCTCGTTCCTCAACATGCTGATCCCGGTCGCCGCCGCGCTCGTCGCGCTGGTTGCCGCGCTGGCGGGGTACACCATGGTCAAATTTTTCGGGATCATTTTCTTGGGGCAGCCGCGCGAGGAAAAGCTGTCGCAAGCCCATGACGCAAGCACTTGGGAGCGAGTCGGCATGATCTGGCTGGCAGGCGGCTGTGTAGCACTGGGCCTGCTGCCCGCGCAGTTCATTCAGGTCATTGACCCGGTGACCCGACAATTGGCGGGAGCCGGGCTGGGAGACACGGTCGCCGCAAGCGGCTGGTTGCTCGTGCCGGTCGCGGCCGAACGAGCGAGCTATGGGCCGATCATCTTCCTCGCCGGTGTGGCCGCAAGCTTCGCGCTGGCTTTCCTGCTGGTTCGCAAGTTCTATCACGGTCGCCTGCGGCGCTCGGCACCCTGGGACGGCGGCTTTCCCTGGCAGACGCCGCGCATGCAGGACACGGCAGAAGGTTTTGGTCAGCCGATCCGGCAGATTTTCGAACCCTTGTTTCGCATGGATCGGCAACTTCCGACCGCCTTCGATGCGCAGCCGCGCTACAAGGTCACCATCGAAGATCATTTCTGGCACTGGCTGTATCTGCCGGTGGCCCATGTCATCGAGCGCATGGCCAGGCTGATCGGCCTGTTGCAACAGGGACGGATCTCAGTCTATCTGCTGTACAGCTTTGTCACGTTGATCGCCGTCCTCGTATGGGTGACGCGATGAACGTGCTCGCCGTGATCTCCCAACTGCTGGAGATCGTCGTGGCGCTGGCGCTTGCGCCGCTGCTGACCGGCTGGGTCAACCAGTGGCGGGCGTGGCTGCAGAACAAGTCCGCGCCCAGCTTGTTGCAGCCCTACCGGGTGCTGCATAAGCTTTTCAACAAGGACTCCGTGGTTGCCGAGCACGCCTCTCCCTTGTTTCGTGTCTCGCCCTACATCGTCTTCGGATGCATGACGCTGGCCTGCGCGATCATTCCGACGCTGTCCACCGATCTGCCACTTGCGTCGGCGGCCGATGCCATCGCGCTGGTCGGCCTGTTTGCGCTGGCGCGCGTGTTTATCTCGCTGGCAGCGATGGATGTGGGCACCGCTTTCGGCAGCCTCGGCGCCCGCCGGGAAATGCTCATCGGTTTTCTCGCCGAACCGGCGCTTTTGATGGTGCTCTTCACGGCCGCGCTGATTTCCCACTCCACCTCGCTCACCATCATTGTCGAGACGCTGGGGCGGCAGGATCTGGCCATTTTCCCCAGCCTCGCCTTTGCCGGCGTGGCCTTCACCATGGTATCGCTCGCGGAAAACGCCCGTGTGCCGGTGGACAATCCAACGACGCACCTCGAACTGACCATGATTCACGAGGCCTTGATCCTCGAGTATTCAGGCCGTCACCTGGCGCTCGTCGAATGGGCCGCGAGCCTTAAACTGTTCGCCTACTCCTGCATCGGCCTGGCCTTGTTCGTTCCATGGGGAGTGGCCGCAGCGCAGGCGCCGATGGCCTTGCTGCTGGCACTGCCGGTATTGGTCTTCAAGCTCGCCATCGGCGGCATCCTGCTCTCCGTTCTGGAGACCGTCAGCGCCAAGATGCGCATCTTCCGCGTGCCGGAGTTTCTCTGCACCGCCTTCCTGCTCGCTGTGATCGCCATGCTGGTCCATATCCTGTTGGGGGCCTGAACCAGATGAGCGGACTCGCTTCCCAACTCATCAACCTGTTTGCCGCAGTGCTGCTGCTGCTGGCGTTCGCGATGATTTCGCAGCGGCGCGTGCTTTCCCTGATTCATCTTTTCACCTTGCAGGGCGCCACCCTGGCTGCAGCCGCGGCGGTGGTCGGTTACGCGACGCACCAACCTCATCTCTATGTGTCCGCGGGCCTTACGCTGGTACTCAAGGTGTTCCTGATCCCCTGGCTGTTGCATCGGGTGATCGACCGGCTCAACGTACGCTGGGACGTGGAGACGCTCATCAACATTCCGACGACCATGCTAATCGGCATTCTGTTGGTTATTCTCGCCTTCCACCTCGCGCTGCCCGTGTCGCAACTGTCGTCGTCGATTGCACGCGGCACGCTGGGCATCGCGCTTGCCTGCATGCTGCTGTCCTTCATGATGATGATTACCCGTTCCAAGGCGGTACCCCAGGTCATCGGCTTTCTGTCGATGGAAAACGGCCTGTTCTTCGCGGCCACCGCCGCGACCTACGGCATGCCCATGGTCGTGGAACTCGGCATTGCGCTGGATGTGCTGGTCGGCATCCTCATCCTCGGGGTGTTCATGTTCCAGATCCGCGAGCAGTTCGACAGCCTCGACATCGAGCACCTGGAAAAGCTGAAGGAAGACTGACATGGACATCCTGTTCTTCGTCTTCGGCATCCCGCTTGTTGGCAGCGTGATTCTCGCCTTCACCGGCCACCGGCAGTTCGCGCCGGACGTCAATGTGGCGTTCAGCCTCGGAACCTTTATCGCGGCTTGTGCGCTGACGGCGGAAGTGATTTCCCTGGGACCGCTGTTCGCATGGGATCGCGCGTTCTTCATCGATCCGCTGAACGTTTTCATCGTGACGCTCACCGCCTTCGTCGGGCTGACCACCGCCCTCTTTTCGCGCCCATATATGCGTGTGGAGCGCGACCACGGCAAGATGACACCGCCTCGCCTGCGGCTCTACCACAGCATGTATCAGTTGTTCAGCTTTACCATGCTGCTCGCGCTGACGACCAACAACATGGGCATCCTGTGGGTGGCGATGGAGGCGGCGACGCTCACCACCGTGTTGCTGGTGAGCGTCTATCGCACCGCCGCGAGCCTCGAAGCCGCGTGGAAATACTTCATCCTGTGCGGTGTCGGGATCGCTCAGGCATTGTTCGGCACCGTGCTGCTCTACATGGCGGCCGAAAAGGTGGTGGGCCCCGAGGGAGGCGCCCTGCTATGGACCAACCTCGATGCGGTCAAGGCTCAGCTTGATCCGACCATCATCACGCTGGCCTTCGCTTTCCTGTTCATCGGCTACGGCACCAAGGTGGGCCTGGTCCCTTTGCACAACTGGCTGCCGGATGCCCACGCTGAAGGCCCGACCCCGGTCTCGGCGGTGTTGTCCGGCCTGCTGCTCAATGTGGCGCTCTATGCGATCTTGCGCTGCAAGGTTCTCACCGACGGGGCACTTGCCAGTCCGCTTACCGGCCATTTGATGATGGGATTCGGCCTGCTGTCCGTGGTGGTGGCGGCGTTTTTCCTTTCGCGGCAAAAGGACGTCAAGCGCATGTTCGCCTACTCGTCCATCGAGCACATGGGGCTCATCACTTTCGCCTTCGGCATGGGCGGGCCGATCGCCACCTTCGCCGGACTTCTTCACATGACCGTGCATTCGCTCGTCAAATCCGCCATCTTCTTCGCTGTCGGTCACGCGGCGCAGAAAGCGGGCACGCAGATCATGGACGAAATTCGCGGCCTCATCAAAGTCAATCCCATGGTGGGCTGGGGGCTGATGTTGGGTTCGCTGGCGATTCTCGGCATGCCGCCCTTTGGCGTTTTCGCCAGCGAGTTTCTGATCCTGACCACCGCCATGCGCGAGCAGCCCTGGGCTACACCGTTTCTGCTGCTCGCTCTCGGCGTCGCCTTCGCCTCGGTGTTGAGCCGGGTACTGCCCATGGTATTCGGGGAAACCTCGGTCAAGCCGCTGCTGCACCCGCCTGCGGTGATTCCGGTGTTTGTCCATCTCGGGCTCGTTCTGCTGCTGGGTTTGTATATTCCGCCCTACCTCGACACCTGGTATCGCCAGGCGGCGCGGATGATCGCAGGTTGAAGCGATGCGCATTCCCGGATTGACCGTCGATTTCGAGCAGTTGCCGGCGCCGTTGCCGGTGTTGCGCAGTACCGTTCGCGCGGACGAATGGTTGGCAGTGCCGATGACGCTGGTCAAAAGCGGAGGCCGGCTGGTGTCCCTATGGGGGAGCGACCGGGGCGGCGGTGAAGCGGGTGGGTTCGCGGTCAGCGCTGCCTATGCGGCTCGCGAGGGACTCGTCTGGCTCGATCTGCCGCTTGGCACGCGCACGACCTATCCCGATCTGACGCCGCTCTTTCCGTTTGCGAACCGGATGCAGCGCGCGATCGCCGATTTGCTGGGATTGACTGCGGAAGACGCAAAGGATCAGCGCTCGTGGTTGAATCACGGCGCCTGGTCACCTTCCCACTTTCCGCTGCGCAGCGAAGCGTCCGGCCAGGGACTTTCGTCCGATCGGCGGCCTGGCGATTACCCGTTCGTGCGCGTGGAGGGAGATGGCGTGCACGAAATTCCCGTCGGCCCGGTTCATGCAGGCATCATCGAGCCCGGGCACTTTCGGTTTTCCATCGTTGGCGAGAAGGTGCTGCGGCTGGAAGAACGCCTCGGCTACACGCACAAGGGCATCGAGAAACGCTTCACTCAGTTGCCGCCGCTGCAGGCGCATCGACTGGCGGGGCGAGTCTCCGGCGATTCCACCGTGGCCTTCGCCTGGGCCTATTGCATGGCGCTGGAATCGGCGGCCGGCATCGAGATTCCCGCGCGCAGCGCGGGGCTGCGAGCGCTCATGCTGGAGCGGGAGCGTGTCGCCAACCATCTCGGCGACCTCGGAGCGCTGGGCAACGATGCGTCATTGAGCTTCGGACTCGCGCAGTTTTCCCGCCTGCGGGAAGACTGGCTGCGCACTTCGGGCGAGATCTTCGGCCATCGTCTGATGATGGATTGCGTCGTGCCCGGTGGGGTCGCGTGCGATCTGGACCGCGCAGCCGCCGATCGCATAGGCCGCCAGTGTGACGCGGTTGAACGTGAAGTTCAGATTCTGCGCAACGTTTATGACGAGCACGCCGGCCTGCAGGACCGCTTCATTACGACGGGCCGGGTGCACCCGGAACTTGCTGCCCAATTGGGACTGACCGGATTGGCCGGACGCGCGAGCGGCCAGGCCGCCGATTTGCGCAGCGATCATCCCTGGCCCCCCTATGACAAATTGGAAGTGAAAATGGCAACCCACCGCAACGGCGACGTTGCGGCCAGGGTGACGGTTCGCTTTGAAGAAACGCTGGAATCGCTGAGGCTCATTCGCACCCTGTGCAAGGGGCTTCCCGGCGGCGCAGTGCAGACGGAATTGGCCCTGCCGGCGACGCCGGCCTGTGGGGCGGGATGGATCGAGGGATGGCGGGGTGAAGTGTTCGTCGCCCTTGAACTGGAGGGAGATACCAGCGGCGGCCGCATTCGCCGCTGTCACTGCCACGATCCCTCCTGGCAGAATTGGCCGGTGCTCGAACACGCGGTGATGGGAAACATCGTTCCCGATTTCCCGCTCATCAACAAGTCCTTCAACCTCAGCTACTCGGGACACGACCTCTGATGTGGACCATCGTCAAACAGATCGCGCGCGCCGGGATTTGCACGCAAGCGCCACCCGAGTACAGCGACGCGCTGCGCGTCGAGGCCGGGCGGATCCAGCGCGAGATTCTCGACATTCTCGGCCGT
>JAYVMZ010000325.1:0-11095 GCA_043758735.1 Betaproteobacteria bacterium | reverse complement strand
ACGAACTCCACAGGGATGCCTATGCCTCAAAGCAAGCACTGGTGCGCCTTCCATGTCAATTGATGTCAAAATTCACCCACACGACTTCCCGAAGACCCTCAAAATTTTCCAGGAAGCCTTTACCGCCTTTAAATGCGTGCTACACGCATATTGCTTTGCGTCAAATTGCTAAGTCCGACAGGCTGCTAGAGCGCCAGCTTGCCATCAAGACCATCTTCGTCCCCGCGGAAGACGCGGACCGCAAGGAATACGAAGCGCGGTTCACCCAGGAGGCCAGGGCGGCGGGCAAGCTCGGCCATCCCGGCATCGTGACTGTCTACGACGTGGGCCGCGAAGGCGGCATGGTCTACATGGCGATGGAACTGCTCGAGGGCGTGGACCTCGGCACCCAGGCCGCCGAGCGGCGGTTTTCCGTTACGGAAGCCGTCGGCATCGTCGAGCGGGTCGCGGACGCATTGGCTTTCGCGCACGACCGCGGCGTGGTCCATCGCGACATCAAGCCGCCCAACATCATGCTTGTCGGCGGCGGGCGTGTGAAGATCATGGACTTCGGCATCGCGCGCATGCGCTCGTCGGACTTGAAGACGCAGACCGGCATGATGATGGGCACGCCGCGCTACATGTCACCTGAACAGGTAGCCGGCCGGGCGGTGGACCAGCGATCGGACATTTTCTCCCTGGGCACGGTGCTCTACGAATTGCTCACCGGCACCAAACTGTTCTCCGGCAACGACGCGACCGAGATCATTTACAACGTCTCCCAGTTGCGCCCGGTGCCGCCGAGCCGCATCAATCGCCAGGTTCCGTCGATGCTGGACCTGGTGGTGGCCAAGGCGCTGGAGAAGGATGCCGGCGAACGCTACCAGGACGCGCACCAGTTCTCCGCCGACCTGCGCGCCTGCCTGAACGAGCTCGGCATCCAGCGCAACACGCCCGACACGACACAGCGCATGGAGCGGCGCCTCGATACGGCGGGTGCGGACAGCGACAGCACGGAAAAGCTCCAGGCCACCGACGGCGATGCGACCCCGCCCGCGATCGACCCCGGCGTGCGCACGCGCAGCGGCAAGCCGCAGAACATCATCGTCGATTCGAATACGCGGCTGGCCGTGTCGCACATCTTCGATTCCTCCGCGGCGCTGCAGCGCCTGACCGACCCGGAGAAAAAGGACCATGCCAGGCTGATCGCGTCGCCGCGGCCTTCGAACTTCCTGGTGCACATGTGGCGCGACCTGGAGATGCGCATCCTTCTCGGATGCATCCTTTGCGCGACGCTGGTCGGAATCATCGTCGCCGCTTATTGAAATTGCGCTGCGCGGATGCGGCGATGACCCGGAACCGATTCCGCAAGCCCCGCTCTAACGAGGGTCGCACTCCGCCCATCCTGCCGATGACTGTCCAAACCAAGCGTCGCGCTTTTCTCGAGGCCTCCCTGGCATGGGCTTTCCTGTCGCTGACAGGCCTGCCGGCAACGTCACGCGCCGCTTCGCCGCTGCGCTTCGGACCGGCGAAAGCGTTTTCTTTCGACGCGCTCAAGCAACGCGCACGCATGCTGGCGGCCCGGGCCTATGCGGCCCCGCCACGCCCCGCGCCCGACGTCACAGCGAAGATCGACTATGCCGCGCATGGGCAGATACGCTTCCTTCCCGAGGCAGCGCTGGCTGCGGAGGGCCCCGGCAACTTCCCCGCCACCTTCTTCCACCTCGGCATGTTCTTTCAGAAGGCGGTAAAAATGCACGCCGTCAAACACGGCGAGGCGCGGGAAATCATCTATCGCGCGGATTATTTCGACATGCCGGCCGATTCGGTTGCGCGCCGCCTGCCTGAAGGGGTGGGTTTCGCCGGGTTCCGCCTGCAGGAGAGTCGCGACGGAAAACTTGACTGGCACAAGAACGACTGGGTCGCCTTTCTCGGCGCCTCCTATTTCCGCGCCATCGGCGAGCTTTACCAATACGGACTCTCTGCACGCGGGCTCGCCGTAAATGTGGCGAATCCGCAACCGCCGTTCTCCGAGGAATTTCCCGACTTCACCGAATTCTGGATCGAAGAACAAGCCGAATCCGGTGACGCGGTCACGGTCTACGCACTGCTCGACGGGCCGTCGGTGACCGGCGCCTATCGTTTTCGCATGCAACGCGGCGCAGCGGTACTGATGGATGTCGAGAGCGCGATTTTCATCCGCCAGGACATCGCGCGGCTCGGCATCGCGCCGCTTACCTCGATGTACTGGTTTTCCGAAACGGTCAAGCCGACCGCGGTCGACTGGCGCCCCGAGCTGCACGATTCCGACGGACTCGCGTTGTGGACCGGCAAGGGCGAACGCCTGTGGCGCCCGCTCAATAATCCGTCCGCCCTCGCCGTCTCCGCTTTCGGCGACGACAGGCCGCGCGGTTTCGGCCTGTCGCAACGCGATCGTGTGTTCGACCACTATCAGGACGGCGTGCGTTACGATCGGCGGCCTACGCTATGGGTGGAGCCGCAATCGGGCTTCGGGCGCGGATCGGTGCAACTGATCGAGCTGCCCACCGACGACGAGATCCACGACAACGTCAACGCCATGTGGGTGCCGGATGAAGCAGCCAAAGCGGGAAGCTCCTTCGAATTCAAGTATTGCTTGCACTGGTCCGCCGACGAGCCCTTCGCTTCCCCGCTCGCGCGCTGCGTGGCTACCCGCCTGGGCAACGGCGGCGTCCCCGGTTTGCCGCGCCCGCGCGGCGTGCGCAAATTCATGGTCGAGTTCCTCGGCGGGCCACTGGCGAAACTGCCATTCGGGGTGAAGCCGGAAGCGGTGGTTTGGGCATCGCGCGGAGAATTCTCCTATGTGTACACCGAAGCCGTGCCGGACAACGTGCCGGGCCACTGGCGCGCGCAATTCGACCTGACCGTTCAAGGCGGGCAACCGGTCGAGATGCGCCTCTATCTGAAGAATGGCGCCGACACGCTCAGTGAGACCTGGACTTACCGGTACCACCCATTCGGAAACTGATCGTCTCGCCTCCGGCATCGCCCCTTCCGGCGGAACCAAATCGCCATCCTTGTCTCAGACTTGAACGCAAGGGAGTCTCCCGGAGTCCGAACAAGCGACGTGCCCGACACACAGTCTTTTTTCCACACCTATGCGCGAGCGCTGGGCTTGCTGTCGACGGAGCGGCGTTCCGTTGCCCTGATGACTGGCTCCAGCGTCGTCGTATCGACTCTGTTCTTCGTCGAACCGATATTGTTCGGCCGGCTCATCGACATGCTCACCGGTGCCGCGGCGCACCCCGCCGACGGGCTCTGGCGAGACAGCCTTGTTACGCTCGGCACCTGGGGCGCCGTCGGCATCAGCGGCGTGTTCGCCAATTTCCTGCTGGCGCTCAGCGCGGACCGGCTCGCGCACCGCGCACGGCTTGGGCTGACGGTGAGCTATTTCGAACACGTGCTCGCCCTGTCTTTCGAGTTTCACGCCGGCAAGCATTCGGCACGCCTTCTGCGCACCATGCTGCGCGCAACCGCGTATCTATTCGGCTTCTGGCTCGCTTTTTTCAGGGAGCATCTGGGGACGATCATCACGCTGACGGTATTGCTGCCGCTGTCGATGTTCCTGAACTGGCGCCTCGGATTGCTGCTGATCGTATTCATGGGCGCGTTTACGGCGATCACCGCGTTCGGCATCCGCAGGACGGAAACGGCGCAATCGGCTGTCGAGACGGCGGACTCCGAACTCGCGGCGCGCGTAGGCGACGCCTTCGGCAATGTCAGGCTGATCCAGAGCTACGTTTACCGCGCCTTCGAAACAACGGCGCTGGTGCAGCTGACGCGGCGCATCCTCGGCTTCCAGTATCCGATCCTCGCGTACTGGGCAGGCATCAACGTACTCACCCGCGCCGGATCGACGATTACGATCCTCAGCATTTTCGCGCTGGGCACCTGGCTCGTCTTCAAGGGCGAGAGCAGCGTCGGGCAGATCGTCACGTTCATGGGATTCGCCTCGCTCCTCATCGGACGCCTGGAGCAGGTCGGGCGCTTCATCAGCCAGATGTTCGTCGAAATGCCCAGTGTCGCGGGATTTTTCAAAGTTATGGATGCGCAACCCATGATTCGCGACCGGCCCGGCGCGAAGGCGCTGGCCAGAGCCCGCGGCAACGTCGCATTCGACGGCGTTTCTTTCGGCTACGGCGGCGGGCGGGCCGCGATCAGCGACATAAACTTCGAAGTACGGGCGGGATGCATGGTGGCGCTCGTGGGCGCCACGGGTGCGGGAAAATCGACGACGGCGTCGCTGCTGACGCGATTGCACGACCGGACGCCGGCATGGTCCGCATCGATGGCATCGACATCCGCGACATTACGCTCGACTCCCTGCGCCACAACATAGGCATCGTTTTCCAGGAAAGCGCCCTGTTGCATCGGTCGATCGCGGAGAACATCCGCATCGGCCGGCCGGAAGCGGACGACGATGCGTTGATGCGCGCGGCGCAGGCAGCCGAAGCGCACGATTTCATCGTGGCGCAGCCTCTGGGCTACGCGACCCTGGTGGGGGAACGCGGCGGCAGCCTGAGCGGCGGCGAACGCCAGCGCATCGCCATCGCGCGCGCCCTGCTCAAGGATCCGCCCATCCTCATCCTGGACGAAGCCACCAGTGCGCTCGATTCCGTCACGGAAGCTGCCGTGCAGCGCGCCTTGTCCGTGCTCATGAAGGAGCGCACTACCTTCGTCATCGCGCA
Organism: Betaproteobacteria bacterium; assembly: GCA_043758735.1. GTDB lineage: Bacteria > Pseudomonadota > Gammaproteobacteria > Burkholderiales > JACQAP01 > JACQAP01. The sequence goes on along the minus strand of JAYVMZ010000325.1, from coordinate 6,389 downwards.
CCGACTATCCACCATACGCAAGGCGGACCTCATCCTGGTCTTCGACCACGGAAGAATCGTCGAGCGGGGCACGCACGGCGAGCTCATCGGGCAAAACGGCGTCTATGCGCGGCTGGTCCGCTCGCAAACCGAAGCGGGCGGCGGGGCGCCGGTCACCAGACCCGTGGCTGGGTAGCAGACGTCACTGCCGCCTCCTGCGCTGTCGGCGGCGGATGCCCAAATAAAAAAGCCCGGTTTCTCGGGCTTTTCAATTTCCGTCGCCGTGAGGCTCAGGCGGGACGGATGTTCGACGCCTGGTCACCCTTGGGGCCGGCGGTCTTGTCGAAAGTCACCTTCTGGTTTTCCTTGAGCGACTTGAAGCCGTTGCCCTGGATTGCGGAGAAGTGGGCAAACAAATCCTTGCCGCCATCATCCGGGGTGATGAAGCCAAAACCTTTTGCGTCGTTGAACCACTTGACGGTACCTGATGCCATCTTTATTCGTCCTTGAAAAATTAGTGATGGAGGTTCGCCATAAGGCGGCAGACCAAGAGGAGAAATTAAGGAGATCTGAGGAGTACCGTTAAAACGGAGCTACGACGGACCAGCAATATCAGCGCTTGGAGATTCCTGCGGCTTCCTTATACCCCTTCACCTCTATGCGGTCAAAGGGGTCAAACAAGGCCGGGAGCGCTGTTTTGTATGGTTATCCCCGAAAATTATATGCTCATGGTCTAGTCGATTCAGGGCGCCAGGGAGGCCGTATAGGCCGCAATTGCGACGAGGTCTTCGGCGCTCAGGCCCGCGACGACCGGTTTCATGAGTTCCGACCATTGCCCATTGCGCGTGCCGTGCTGGATGTCGTAGAGCTGGCGCACGATGTAGCTGGGCGAGCGCCCGGCGAGGGCCGGCACCGGGCCGAGGCCCTTGAGTCCCGCACCATGGCAGATTGCACAGGGGGTCGTCTTGCCGGCGCCATCCGTGGCCAGCGCCTCGCCCCTGCGAATGCTGCCGCGCGGCACATAGGCGATGAAGCCGGAAGCCGAATCGCGCAGCTCGGTGCGCTCGAGGTTTTCCGGCATCTCGATGATGCGTTGGCCGATTGCTTCGGTGGCACCGCTCCCGTCTTCAATGAGCATCCAGCCGCCCACTTTAGTCTTCGGCACGGTTTTGGTTTCTACCACGCGTATCCACGGCACGGGCTTCAGCGACGCGAAATACTCCGCGGCGATTTTTGCATCTTCCTCGCTGACCAGTTTGGCGACGGCAACCATTAAATTGATCGGCAGGCTCGCCGGTTCCGAACTCTTCCTTACGCCACTTTTGAATTCCGCCACTTGCTGCGCAATATACGAAGCGGGCAATCCCGCGAGGCTGGAATTCTCCGGCCGGCCTAGTCCGTTCGGCAAATGGCAGAAGCCGCAGGCGAACTGGCCCGGCTTGTTGCCACGGCCGACCACGTCGGGCATCGGCGGATGATTATCGGGATGCCAGTCCGGTGGCGTGAACAAGTCGCGGATTTGCGTCATCGTAAACGCGGCCGCACTTTTGGGAACCTGCTTCAGGGAGCCGTCGTCCGGGGCGGGCTTGAGTCCCGGCGGGTTGACCGGGTAGGCCCACACCGGAAGGGACTCCGCCGCGTCGACCGGAACGCCGGCAGCAGCGGCGGCGAGGAAAGCGTACGTCAGGACGCGCACGAATTTATTCATAGCCCCTCCCCGAGGTTTTTATATTGTGTCGTGCGCACATATTATAGGCACGATGGGCGGCGCTGAAAGCGAGGACTCGGGACTTAGGAACTGGGACCAGGACTCAGGTAAGTGCTGTATCACTCTACCTGCGTCGTGTAACCCCGATCGAATCGGCTTCTCGTTTACTGAGTCCTGCGTGCTGAGTCCTGCCTCTACGTCCCGAGGCCCAGTTTGCTACCCTACGCGGTTCACGTCATTCCCTGGAGGTTGCCATGCGCTACCGTCTTCTCGGCCGTTCCGGCCTGCTGGTTTCGGAAATCTGTCTCGGCACGATGACTTACGGCGGCAGAGGTCGCTGGCAACCGATCGGTCAGCTCGGGCTCTCCGAAGTCGAAGGCCAGATCAAGACGGCGGTGGACGCGGGCGTCAACTTCATCGATACCGCGGACGTCTATTCGGAAGGAGACTCGGAAGGGCTCGTCGGCCAGGCGCTGAAAAATCTCAAGCTGCCGCGCGAAGACCTGATCATCGCCACCAAGGTGCGCATCCGCATGGGTCCGGGCCCGAACAATGTCGGCCTCTCGCGCGGCCACATCATGGACGGCGTCAATGCCAGCCTGCGCCGCCTGCAGCTGGACCACATCGATCTATACCAGATCCATGGGCAGGATGTTGCGACGCCGATGGAAGAAACCCTGCGCGCGCTCGAAGACCTCATCCGCTCCGGCAAAGTGCGCTATATCGGGCTGAGCAACCATGCCGCCTGGCAGATTATGAAGGCGGTTTCGATTTCGCAACATCGTGGGTGGAATCGTTTCGAAAGCGTGCAGGCCTATTACTCGCTGGCGGGACGCGACCTCGAGCGCGAGATCATCCCGATGGCCACCGACCAGGGACTGGGCATCCTGGTGTGGAGTCCGCTGGCCGGCGGCCTGCTCTCCGGAAAATTCGCCGAGAACGACAAAGGCCCCGAGGGCGCTCGCCGCACCAACTTCGATTTTCCGCCGATCGATCGTCCGCGCGCTTTCAAATGCGTAGAGGCGATGCGGCCGATCGCAAGCGCCCACGGCGTCTCAGTCGCGCGCATTGCGCTCGCCTGGCTGCTGCACCAACCCGCGGTCGCCAGCGTTATCGTCGGCGCTAAAACCAAACAGCAACTCACGGACAATATTGCCGCGACCGATGTGCGCCTGACCGAAGACCAGCTGAAATCCCTGACTGACGCGAGCCAGTTGCCGCCCGAGTATCCGGGCTGGATGTTCGCGCGCCAGAACCTGGACCGGTTTCCAGGGGGAGCGATCAAGTGATCGGTGAACAGTAAACGGTAGAAAGAAAACGCGCTCAAGAATTTTGTGGACATCGATCAGGTTCGTCATCAGGTCTTCGACCGTTCAACGTTCGCTGTTCACCGTGCACCCTTTAGACCCGTTTCAATACGTCCGTTTTCATAATTGCCCGCTTGCGCGGATCCTCCCGTTGATTTCAACCTGCACGCAGGCGTTGCGCGTAACATGGGACTCCAATCCCTTGCGTATCGGAAGCGTCATGTCGACTCCAACTGCAGTACGACCCGCGGATCCTGTTCGCGACCTGGCCGCAAAAATCTACATAGAACTGGTCTGCCGCAACGTCGTCGTGACCGAAAGCGCGGCGCAGATCAAATCCAACCCCGAAAATCTCGCCAGGATCAGCTTCAAGCTGGCCGATACGTTCCAGCGCGTCGACGTCGAACTCAAGGCCCCGTCGATGCCGAAGAACCAGGAATTCGACATGAAAGCCGCCAGCCTGCCGGGATGGCAGGCGGAAAAAGCCGGATAACGGCGCCGATCGGCAGGCAGAAAAGAAAAGCCCGGTTTCCCGGGCTTTTTTTGCGATTCCCGTGACGGCGTCAAGCCGTCACGGAATCACTTACGCAGGCTGGATGTTCGAAGCCTGGTCGCCCTTGGGGCCAGTGGTCTTGTCGAACGTCACCTTCTGGTTTTCCTGCAGCGACTTGAAGCCGTTGCCCTGGATCGCGGAGAAGTGGGCAAACAAATCCTTGCCGCCATCATCCGGGGTGATGAAACCGAAACCTTTTGCGTCGTTGAACCACTTGACTGTGCCTGTAGCCATTTTTAAATCTTCCTTAACTGTAGTGAGTGGGCAATTTGCCCGAAAGCGAGAACATCAAGAGTAGAAATTAAGGAGATCTGAGGAGTACCGATAGACGGGGCTACTACGGACCAGCAAACTCAACGCTTGAGAATTCTGCATCGTCGTTATACGCGGACCTTGGAGCAAGGTCAAAGGTTATTTGTGCCTCCGCCCCGGTCGGGATGCTCCCGTCCTGCGCCATGCCCCAAAGCGGCCCGCCACCGCTGCTTATTGCGTTATTGCGCGGTCAGCACCTTCCTGAAGTTCGGGTTGCGCACGACTTCATGGACGGCACCGATCAAGGCGTCGCTGAGGACTTCCATGTAGTTCGCCGCCTTGTAGCCAATCCCGAAGCGGCTGGAAGTCCCGGAGGTTTCCACCACCCAGAGCACCTTGCCTTCAGGGTCCACCGCGGTGACGCGCAGCTCTACCGTGGCGTTGTAGCGGTTGGTCTCTTCCACATAGAACTTCTTGACCTCGCCCTTCAGGATCGCCGTTCCACCGCTTTCGACCACGTTCAGGCCGAGGCCGGACAGCAGCGACTTGACCTGGTAAGTCACGAAGCGCGGCACATCGTCCTTGGTGCTGACGATGCGCACCGGCGCCTTGTTCAGGTTCCGGCCGATCACCGCCGTATTCTCGCGCTTGTCGGTAAATGGCTCGATGCGCAACAGGACGCTTTCGAGGCCTTTGACGTCGACCGTCGGGCGTTCGGACATCGGCGACGTGGGCGACCATACCAGCGGGGTGTCCTCGAGTTTGTCTGCGGCATGGGCCGAGGCGAAGGTGGCGAGGGCGAGGCAGGCCGCAAGGAACGGCACGGCGGAATGGATCCATTTTTTCATGCGATTGACTCCTGGGTAATCGAACTGCGGCCGGGGCTTGGCGCGTGGACTGCTGGTGCGGGACTAGTTAACCTGTCCCTTGTTCAGCCGACCCGTAGCGGCGTCTATCTCGACTGTGGCCTTGTGGTTGCTGGGGAGGAACATCTGGTATTTGTAGGTAGGCCTGCCGCTGATGCCGACCGACAATTCCATCGACGTCAACCTGGCCGGCCCGGCGAAGATTTCCGGCGCGACGGCGCGGGCCTTGGTTTCCGGGAAAGTGGCGCGCTGGTACATCGAATGGCGGAACAAGCCGATCTTGTTGGTGAACTGGAAGTTCGTCGGCTTGGCGGGATCGCAAAACGCCTCGGCGTTGTTGCCTTCCGTATTCAGGACGCTGATCACATAAGGCGGCGCCTCACCGCCGCCGCTTTGCTGCCAGCCCGTCACGATGCCGGGACGCTCCTTGAGCATCGCTTCGATGCAGGCATCCAGCGAGCCGCCCGCCTCCCAGGGATCAGCGGCCAGCGCCGTAAGGGGTGTCAGCGCGGTCATGGCAAGCATGCTGAAGAAAATGGATTTCATGGTCATGTCGGGAGGCGTTGTAAATATGAACACTGGGACTACGACCACGGGGAGCGCGGGGCGTTCCCGTAAAAAACAGGACTCAGGATTCGGTGGAAACGAGTGAGTTGCTCAGGATGTCGGCAGATAATGGAAATTTGGTGCATGGGCTTGGCTTGGAAAAAGCTTTTCGCTCCATCACTGAGTCCTGAGTCCTACATCCCGAGTGCTGCCTCTATTGCAACATCCTGTCGGCCACCGTGATCCGGTGCAACAACCTGCGATAGCCTTCGTAGCCGCCGGTGGCGGCGTGAATCACGCTGCGGTTGTCCCACATGAGCAGCATACCTTGCGACCATTTGTGCCGATACTGAAACTCCGGTTTGGCCTGGTGCGCAAAAAGCTCCTTGAGGATGGGCATGGCCTCGTCGTCGGGCAGGCCGTCGATGCCGACGGTATAGCCCGGGCTGACGTAGAGCGCGAGGCGCCCGGTCTCGGTGTGCGCCCGCGCGATCGGATGCAGCTGGGTTTTCAACGCCGAGTCGCCGTACTTGATCGCCATCGATCGGCCCTTGTCCCGCTCGCCGTACATGCCGTCCTTCGCATACCCCTTGCGTGCGGAATGAACCGCCATCCTGTCTTTCAGCAAGGCCTTCATCGCACCCGGCAACCCTTCCCAGGCGGCGTATTGATCGGCGAACATCGTGTCGCCGCCCGTGGGCGGAATGATGTTGCCATAGAGCACGGTCGCCGCCGGCGGGCGCTTCAGGAAGCTCCAGTCGGAGTGCCAGGTCTCGGCGAAAACCGGCGCCTTCTCGTCGGGCTCGCGCCTGACCTGGACCACGCGCGGATGGCCGGCAATCGCCTCGATGTAGGGGTCTTCGCCATTGGGTCCCATGTAAGTCGCGAAGCGCTCGATGTCCGTGATCTCCATCGGCTGGTCCGGCAACGCGACGACCTGGTGCTTGAGCCACGCAGCCCGGACCGCGGCCACCTCGGCGGCGCTGAGCTCCCTGCGCAGGTCGATGCCACGAATCAGTGCGCCGCATGAGGCGGGCTGCCGGGTGACTTCGATGGCCATTTGTCTCGTATCCGTCACAAGTTAAATGACCCCCGGCAAAGCCGGGGGCTTATCAGTTGAGCGCCTCAAAGGCGCTGGAAAATCGTGCGCCGCCCAAGGCGGCTACACACCCAATTTC
>JAYVMZ010000324.1:0-13319 GCA_043758735.1 Betaproteobacteria bacterium | reverse complement strand
TGCCCTCCGCGCCCGGCGGCAATATCCGGGCGCGGATCGGCGGGCGGATTTCCGGCTGATTTCGACAGGCAACCGATTCCAGAATGACCTTCGATATTTTTCTGATGCAGGCTTTCAACGGCTTGAGCCTGTCCACCGTCCTGGTGTTGATGGCGCTCGGCCTAGCCATCGTGTTCGGCCTGATGGGCGTCATCAACATGGCCCACGGCGAACTCATGGCCATGGGTGCATACACGACGTATGCGACCGCGCTGCTTTTCGAGAAATTCATGCCGGGCCTGAAGGACATCTACTTCCTGATTGGCATCGTGGCCGCGTTCGGCGTGACCTTTGCATTCGGGCTCGCCCTGGAGCGCGGGCTCATCCGCTTTCTCTACAAGAGGCCGTTGGACACCATGCTAGCGACCTGGGGCTTGAGCCTGATCCTGCAGCAGGTGTTCCGCCACGTGTTCGGCCCCAAGGAAGTGGGCGTCCCGACCGTGAGCTGGCTGCAAGGCGCATGGTCGCCGGCGGCGATTCCCGGCGCGTCGTTTCCGCTGAGCCGCATTTTCATCATTGCGCTGGCGCTGCTGGTTTCGTTCGGTGTGTACCTGTTGTTGTTCCGCACGCGCTGGGGCCTGCGCATCCGCGCTGTGACCCAGAATCGCGCGATGGCTGGTGCCGCCGGCATCAATACCGAACGGGTTGATGCGCTGACGTTCGCGCTCGGTTGCGGCCTCGCGGGCATCGCGGGAAGTTCGTTCACCATGCTTGCCTCGACTGGCCCGGTTACCGGGCAACAATACGTCGTCGATACCTTCATTGTCGTCGTGTTCGGCGGCGTAGAGAGCCTGCTCGGCACATTGCTGTCCGCCACGATCATCGGCGAACTGCAATCCACTTTTGAATTTCTGATGACCGGCTCGATGGCCAAAGCCTCGATCCTGCTACTGGTCATCGTGGCGCTGTACTTCCGCCCGAACGGGTTGTTTGCTTCGAAAGTGAGGAGGTGAGTTGAGCAATGGAGCAAGCGCAGTGACGGGCGTGGCGCGCGCGGGCGGCGGCCGCCGCACACTTGTGGAGTGGCTGCGGTTTCTCGGTCTCCCGATCCTCTGCGTGCTGCTGCTGATGATGCCACTCGTGCTGTCCGAGTTTCGTTTGAATCTTCTGTCGAAATACCTTTGCTTCGCTTTTCCGGCGATCGGCATCGTGCTGATCTGGGGCTACGGCGGCATCCTGAGCCTCGGCCAGGGCATTTTCTTCGGCCTCGGCAGCTACATGATGGCGATGTACCTGAAGCTCGAATCGACGACCAGCGACAGTTCGGCGCAGGCGTTGTCCGAATTCTTCGGTTCCAGCCTGCCCGACTTCATGGTCTGGAACAGTGTCGATGCGCTGCCATGGTGGTGGGAGCCCTTCCATTCATTCTGGTTCACATTGCCGGCGATCATCATCCTGCCCGCGGTCATAGCCTTCGTACTGGCCTACCTCAATTTCCGCAAGCGCGTCGGCGGCGTCTATTTCTCGATCATCACGCTGGCCCTGTCGGCCATCATGTCCATCGTCATTATTGGCCAGCAGGGCGTGACCGGTGGCGTCAACGGCATCACCGATTTCAAGACATTCTTCGGCATCAGCTTCGAAGAGCAGGGAGTGCGTACCGCCTTGTACGTCTCGACGGTCGTATTGTTGCTGGTCGCCCTGGTCATCGGGCAATTCATCATCGGCAGCCGGCTCGGCAAGATCCTCGTCGCAATCCGCGACCGGGAAGATCGCGTGCGGTTTTCCGGTTACGACCCGGCGATGTTCAAGGGATTCATTTTCGCCGTTGCCGCCGTGCTGTCTTCCATCGGCGGCGCGCTGTTCACGCTTCAGATCGGGCTGGCATCGCCTTCGCTGGTGGGCATCGCGCCTTCCATCGAAATGGTGATCTACGCCGCAGTCGGCGGCAGGCTTTCGCTGGTCGGTGCTGTCTACGGCGCGATCCTGGTGGGGGCCGGCAAGACTTTCTTTTCGGAGAATTTCGTCGAGTACTGGCTGTATTTCATCGGCGGCCTGTTCATGCTTATCGTCATTTTCCTGCCGGAGGGACTGGCCAGCCTGCTGGGCAAGGTCAAGGGTAATAAGGGCGCGTCCCAGGGAGCGCAGAAGTGAGCGGGCTCATCCTCTCGGTGGAGGACCTCACAGTTTCCTTCGACGGCTTCAAGGCTGTCGACGGCCTGGATTTTTATGTCGAGGAAGAGGAATTGCGCGTCGTCATCGGTCCCAACGGGGCAGGCAAGACGACACTGCTCGACATGATCTGCGGCAAGACCAAACCGAGCGGCGGCAGCATAAAATTCAAGAACCGCCAGCTCACCAGCATGATCGAATACCAGATCACCCGCGCGGGCGTAGGACGTAAATTCCAGAATCCTTCCGTCTACGAAGATCTCACTGTCCTCGAGAACCTGGAAATCTCCTATCCGAAAAAGCGCAATGTGTTCGGTTCGCTGTTCTTCCGGCGCACCCCGGAGATCGTGAACAAGATCGAAAGCGTCGCGCGCCAGATCTACCTGGACGAACAGCTCGAAACCAAGGCCGGCCTGCTTTCGCACGGCCAGAAGCAATGGCTCGAGATCGGTATGCTGCTGATGCAGGATCCGGAACTGATGCTGCTCGACGAACCGGTCGCCGGCATGAGTGCCCGCGAGCGAGAACAGACGGCCGACCTGCTCAAACGCATATCAAAAGGCCGCTCGATGGTCGTCATCGAGCACGACATGGCCTTCGTAAAAATGATCGCGCAGAAAGTCACCGTGTTGCACCAGGGCAAGAAGCTCGCCGAGGGCACGATGGAGCAGGTGCAGAACGACGAACGCGTCATTGACGTCTATCTCGGGCATTGAGAGCGGCTAGCCCACTTTCACCACAGAGGCACAGAGGACGCAGAGGCAAAGCATGAATCGAGGAAGATTTCCGGTTGCGGTGAAGGATGCGGTCACGCGGCAAATATCCACTTCATCGTCGAATTCAGGCGTTTTGTTTTTTCCTCTGCGCCCTCTGTGCCTCTGTGGTGAGAATGGATTTTCCGGTATACCGAGATGCTTGAAGTACAGAATCTGAACGTCTACTACGGCGATAGCCACGTGATCCGCAATGCCGGCTTCGCGCTCGGCGAGCGGGAGACGCTCGCGATCATGGGCCGCAACGGCATGGGCAAGACGACGCTGCTGAAATCGCTGATCGGCTTGCTGCCGGCGCGCAGCGGCAGCGTCTCGCTGGACGGCAAGCCGTTGCTCGGCCGGAAAAGTTACGAGCGGGTGGCCGCGGGGCTGGCTTATGTGCCGCAGGGCCGCATGATATTTCCCTATCTCACCGTTGAAGAAAATATTCTTACGGGCATGGAGAACATGGCGGACAAGACCGTGCCGCAGTTCGTCTACGATACCTTTCCAGTGCTGCACGAAATGCGCAGCCGCAAGGGCGGCAATCTGTCCGGCGGGCAACAGCAGCAGCTCGCCATCTCCCGTGCGCTGGTGTCGAACCCGAAGGTGCTGGTCCTGGACGAGCCGACCGAAGGCATCCAGCCGTCCATCATCAAGGACATCGCCAAGACGCTGAACCGCCTGAAGACCGAACGCAATTTCTCGATGGTGGTGTCGGAACAGGTGCTGTGGTTCACACAGGAAATCGCGGACCGGTTTCTGATCATCGAAAAGGGCGAGTTCGTTTACGAAGATACGAAGGACCGGGTGGATACGGCAAAGATTCATGCATTCCTGACGGTCTAGATCAAGAATCTAATGCCACGCACTAACCGCAGAGGACGCAGAGGAAAAACGGAGGGGAAAGATATTGTGTTATTGGCATTCTGTGGTAGATGATCCAACACCGTGAAAGTTGATTTTACCGTTTCTATTCCTTGTCCTTTTTTTCCTCTGCGTCCCCTGCGGTGAGAGAGAGTTTGAAGTTGCTGAAATGAGAATAAAGACGGACGCGAGTCCGCCGTAGTTGCGCAGTCCGATTGCGTTGTGGGAGCGAAGGTTTCAAGACCAATGATTAAAAGGAGATTCGAATCATGATGCACGGTGATATTTCGAGCAGCAAGGATTGTGTCGGCGTTGCGGTTGTCAATTACAAGATGCCGCGCATGCACACCAAGAAGGAAGTGCTGGAGAACGCGAAGAAGATCGGCGAGATGATCAAAGGCATGAAGGTCGGCCTGCCGGGCATGGACCTGGTGATTTTCCCGGAATACAGCACGCACGGGATCATGTACGACAGCAAGGAAATGTACGACACCGCCGCCACCTGTCCGGGCGAGGAGACCGACATTTTCGCCGCAGCCTGCCGCGAAGCCAAAGTATGGGGCGTTTTTTCCCTGACCGGCGAACGCCACGAAGAGCATCCGAACAAGGCGCCGTACAACACCCTGATCCTGATGAACGACCAGGGCGAGATTGTCCAGAAGTACCGCAAGATCATGCCCTGGGTGCCGATCGAAGGCTGGTATCCCGGCAACTGCACCTATGTCTCCGAAGGTCCGAAAGGCCTGAAGGTCTCGCTGATCATTTGCGACGACGGCAACTACCCGGAAATCTGGCGCGACTGCGCAATGAAGGGCGCGGAACTGATCGTGCGCTGCCAGGGCTATATGTATCCGGCCAAGGATCAGCAGGTGATCATGGCCAAGGCCATGGCCTGGGCCAACAACGTCTACGTCGCGGTCGCGAACGCGGCCGGTTTCGATGGCGTGTATTCCTACTTCGGCCACTCTGCGATCATCGGCTTCGACGGCCGCACGCTCGGCGAATGCGGTGAAGAAGACTACGGCATCCAGTACGCCGCACTGTCCAAATCGCTGATCCGCGACGCGCGCAAGAACATGCAGTCGGAGAACCACCTGTTCAAGCTGCTGCACCGCGGCTACACCGGCCTGATCAATTCGCACGAAGGCGACAAGGGCGTTGCTGCCTGCCCGTACGACTTCTACAAGAAGTGGATCACGGATCCGGACGCAACCCGCGAGATGGTGGAAGCGATCACCCGCACCACCGTCGGTACCGATGAAGCGCCGATCCCCGGCATTCCAAACAAGAAGGAACCGGCGCACCGCTAAAGCTGCAGTTGTCACGCCGGACAGCGGTTCACGCAGTCCGGCCCCTTCTCACGATTGAGTGCCATGCTGAAACTCGAAAGCATCATCGGCGCCGCCACCGATCCGCACATCGCCGACCGGCTTCACCATCTGGGGCATCACGGCAAGGTCGAGTACCTGTCGCTCTCCAGCGAAGACACGCAACGCCATCGCATGCGGGCATCCACCGATACCGGCACCGAATGCGCCGTCGTCCTCGATCGGGCGCAGCATTTGTTCAATGGGGCCGTCCTGATGTTGACCGAAGAGCGCGCAGTGGTGGTACGCATGCGCGAGACCGAATGGCTGACGCTGGCGCCGCGCGACACGGCTTCTGCGCTCGAGTTGGGTTACTTTGCCGGTAACATGCATTGGGCCGTGCGTTTCGAAGGGGCCTGGCTGCGCATCGCGCTGCAGGGTCCTTCCGACCGCTATCTGGAAAGACTGCAGCCGTTCATCGCGGACGGCAGGGCAAGGCAGATCGGCAATGCCTGAAACGCAAAGCCTGCTGGGCGCATTGCAATTCGCCGACAGTTTCTTCCCGAGCGGCAGCATCGCATTTTCATGGGGGCTGGAAACTCTGCGAGCCGATGGCGAGATTGTTTCGGCAGGTCAGGTCGCGCAATTCCTCGAAGGGCAGCTTACGCATCGCTGGTCTACGTTCGACGCGCCCGTGCTCGTTGCCGCAATGCGTGCGGACGGCAGGTTTGACCGCCTGGCCGAGCTCGACGATCTCGTCGAAGCGATGACCCTGGCCACCGAACTGCGCGAAGGTTCGCGGCGCGCCGGCGCGTCGCTGCTGAAAGTCCACGCCGGCCTCGGCACGCCGGGAGCCGCGGAATATCGCGAGACGATCGCACAACGCAAGGCACGCGGACATCTGGCGGTCGTGCAAGGCATGCTATGGAAAGCAACCGGACTGTCCGAAGAAGCGTGCCGGGCGGTTTCCGCCCACACGTTATGTACAGGCATTGTCGGCGCCGCCTTGCGCCTCGGCATGATCGGCCATCTCGATGCCCAGAAAGTATTACTGCAGATCCGGCCGGCACTTTTGGAACTGCTGCGACTTCCCGCGCAGGAAGCAGAACAGTTGTACGCCTATACGCCCCATGCCGAAATCGCCGCGATGCGTCACGAAGTTCAAGATGCAAGACTTTTTGCAAACTGATATTTGCACCGCAGAGGCACAGAGAAAATCCAGAAATGAATATCTACCGATCTTGGATTTCGTTGCTGATTTTCTCTGCGCCCTCTGCGTCTCTGTGGTCAATTGATCCAGGTGCCTTATGCTTTTGACTCCCACCGAGCTGGAACGACTGACGATCTACACCGCGGCGGAGCTGGCGAGGAAGCGGCGGGCAAAGGGACTCAAGCTCAACTATCCGGAAGCGACCGCGATCGTCGCGGACGAAATCCTGGAAGGCGCGCGCGAAGGCCGCTCGGTCGCCGACCTGATCGGTTTCGGTTCAACCATCCTGAACACGGACGACGTCATGCCTGGCGTGGCAGAACTGATGCCGGTATTGCAGGTCGAGGCGACTTTCCCGGACGGCACCAAGCTGGTGACCGTGCACGACCCGATCCGTCCCGGCAAACAGAAAAAGGATGCCAATGCCGTGGCACCCGGCGAAATCTTTACGCCGGATGGCGAGATTGAACTCAATGTCGGCCGCCGGAAAGCCTCCATCAAGGCGGTGAATACCGGCGACCGTCCGATCCAGATCGGCAGCCACTATCACTTCTTCGAAGCCAACAAGGCGCTCGATTTTGACCGTGCCGCCTCGTTCGGCATGCACCTCGATATTCCCGCCGGCACCGCAGTGCGCTTCGAGCCCGGCGAAGCCAAGGAAGTCACGCTCGCTTCCTTCGGCGGCAGCGGAGAAATATTCGGATTGAACAGTTTGACGGACGGTTCGACGAAGGGGGAGAAAGCAAAAGCAGACGCCTTAAAGAAGGCCAAGGCACAAGGATTTAAAGGGGCTTGAGAGCCGTGACGGGTTCCCCTTCTGGCGCGCCGAGCAGCTCGACTCGACAAGGGGTTTTCGGCGAGGACTGTTCGAGTCCCGCAGTGAGGGGCGTTTTGTGCGCCTCGCTAGGTCGAGTTCCGCAGCCGCCTTGTCGAGGCAGGCAGTCGCAGGGATACCCCCTGATAAGGGGGCGCGACAACAGGGGCGGCCTTCTTTTGGTTACTTTTCTTGGCCGCGCAAGAAAAGTAACCAGCCGCCGGGCTGCCCCCGGCCTGATTTTATAAGTGCGATTAAGGCCTAATTGTCGCAGCAACAATAGGGAAAAGATTGATATGGCAAAAATGACGCGCCGCGAATACGCGGCAATGTACGGTCCCACCAAGGGCGACGCTGTTCGCCTCGGCGACACGTCGTTGCTCGCCGAAATCGAACACGACTATGCTGTGCCGGGCGACGAATGCCTGCACGGCGGCGGCAAGACGCTGCGCGACGGCATGGGACTTAAGTCTGGCTATACCGGAGCGCAAGGTTCGCTCGACATGCTGATCTGCAACGCGACGATCATCGATCCCGTGCTCGGCATCATCAAGGGTGACATCGGCATCAAGGACGGCAAGATCGTGGCCATCGGCAAGGCCGGCAATCCGGAAGTCATGGATGGCGTGCATCCAAAGCTGGTGTGCGGCGTATCGACCACGGTGCGGGATGCGGAAGGACTGATTGCGACGCCGGGTGGAATCGACGTGCACGTGCACTTCGATTCGGCGCAACTCTGCGAGCACGCGATCGCTTCCGGACTGACGACCATGATCGGCGGCTCGCTCGGGCCGATCACCGTCGGCATCGACTGCGGCGGCGAATGGAACGTCGGCAAGATGCTGCAGGCGTCCGAGGCGTGGCCGATCAATTTCGGTTTCCTGGGTCGCGGCAATACTTCCAGGCCGGAATCGCTGGAAGAGCAGATGCGCGGCGGCTGCCTCGGACTGAAAATCCACGAAGATTGGGGTGCGATGCCGGCAGCGATCGATACCTGCCTGTCGGTGGCCGACGAACTCGATTTCCAGGTGCAACTGCACACGGATACGCTGAACGAATCCGGCTTCCTGGAAGATACGCTCGCCGCGATCAAAGGTCGCACGATCCACATGTATCACACCGAGGGGGCGGGGGGCGGCCACGCACCGGACATCATCGCCGTGGCTGGAAAATTGAATTGCCTGCCGTCGTCGACCAATCCGACCAATCCCTACACCGTCAACACGTTCGACGAGCACCTGGACATGATCATGGTCTGCCATCACCTGAATCCCGCGGTGCCGGAAGACGTGGCATTCGCAGAGTCGCGCATCCGGTCGCAGACCATCGCCGCCGAAGACGTGCTGCACGACCTCGGCGCGATCTCGATGCTCGGTTCCGACAGCCAGGGCATGGGGCGCATCAACGAAGTCATCGCACGCACCTGGCAACTTGCTTCCAAGATGAAAGACCAGCGCGGGCGGATGCCGGAGGAAAAGACCCGGCTCGGCGACAACGAACGCATCAAGCGTTACATCGCCAAGTACACCATCAATGCTGCGAAGACCTTCGGCATCGACCAGTACATCGGTTCGCTCGAGGACGGCAAGATCGCCGACATCGTGCTGTGGCGGCCCGGTTTCTTCGGCATCAAACCAGAGCTGGTGGTCAAGGGCGGTTTCATCGCCTGGGGCGCGATGGGTGACTCCGCCGCGTCGTTGATGACCTGCGAGCCTCTGATCATGCGCCCGCAGTGGGGCGCATTCGGCGAAGCGAAGAAGGCGTTGTCGGTCAACTTCGTCAATCATCTCGCCGTCGAGGCCGGCACGCAGGAAAAGCTCGGCATGACCAAGAAATTGCTCGCGGCACGCGGCACCCGCAAACTCAACAAGTCGCACATGCTGCACAACGACGCCTGCCCGAACATTACCGTCAATCCGCAAACTTTTGACGTCATGATCGACGGCAAGGTGATCACGTGTGAACCGGCAAAGACGGTGCCGCTGGCTCAACGGTATATGTTCCGCTGATTGGTAATTGGGGTCTAGAGCCTTACCGCCTGAGAGCTAATCACCAATTACCAATCACAGTGCGCAATGGATAACCGCGAAAAAGGCAAGCACATGGACACATTGACATCCGGACTGGATACAACGGCGCACGCTTCGCGCGGCCCGGGCGCCGCCCGCGTCGGCATCGGCGGCCCGGTGGGCTCGGGCAAGACGCGGTTGCTCGAGCAGCTCATCCCGCGCTTCATCCGGCGCGGCACCAACCTCGCTGTCATCACCAACGATCTGGCCACCAGGGAAGACGCGGAGCGCGTAAAGCGCAGCGGGTTGATCGACCCTTCCCGCGTTCTGGCAGTGGAAACCGGGGCGTGCCCGCACACCGCGATTCGTGAAGACCCGACGATGAACATCCAGGCGGCCGATGAACTGGACGAGAAATACGGCAACCTCGACCTGATCCTGATCGAGTCCGGCGGCGACAATCTCGCTTCCACGTTCTCGCTCGACCTGGTGGACTATTGGATTTTCGTGATCGACGTTGCCGGCGGCGACGACATTCCGCGCAAGCGCGGCCTCGGCGTGATCCAGTGCGACCTGCTGGTCATCAACAAGACCGACCTGGCGCCGTATGTGAATGTCGACCTCGAGCGCATGGTGCGCGAAGCCGACCAGGTGCGCGACGGGCGACCAGTTCTGCTGACCAACTGTGCAAAGGGCGAAGGCGTCGATGCGGTGGTCGAAACCATTTCCCGCCAGGTTTTGTTTGACCGGTGAACCCGCTCGACGCAGATCCGGCCGCACTGGCGCCGCCGCGACCCCAGACGGTGCAGGCAGAACTGGAATTCGCATGCGACGCGAACGGCGCGACTTATGTGCATCGACAGCGTGTGGGCTATCCCTTCCACGTCGGCCGCGGCTTGAAGATGCCGGGCGATCCGCCGGGAATGCCGACGCTTTACCTGCAATCCTGCTCCGGCGGCCTATTTGAAGCCGATGACTTGAGGTTGCGCATCACGGCTGGCGAAGGTGCGTCGGCCCATGTCGCCACCGCCGCTTCGACCGTCGTGCACAGCATGCAGACCCGGGCCGCCGGCCAGCAGGCCGAGCTCTACGCTCACTCCGGATCGTTACTCGAATATCTGCCCGATCCCGTCATCCTGTTTCCCGCCGCAAAGTTGAAAAACAGCTTGCGGGTGCGCGTGCAACCAGGTGCGACCGTTATCTTTGGCGACTCGGTTCTGTCGCACGATCCAAAGGGCGGCAACGATCACTTCGACTGGCTGCAATCCGACACCCTGATCGAAGACGAGGCGGGAAAACTGCTGGCCCGGGACCGCTTTCGCATCGACGGACTGCAACTCGCTCGTGGATTGGCCGGCATCAGCGGAAACTGGAAGGCACAGGGCAGCCTGTTTGTCGTGACTTCCGTAAAGACTCCGGCAGAACTCGTCGCCGCCATGCGGGCGGCGCCGCACCCTCCCGGCGTCTATGCCGGGGTGACGATCCTGCCAAACCAAAGCGGCGCGTGGACGCGTATCCTTGCAACTGACGCCGCCGCGCTGAGGTCCGCGCTGTTTTCCGCGTGGGCGGCTATTCGTGAAACACTGACCGGTGCGGCCGTGATGCCGCGAAGGAAATGAAACCATGAATCCCCAGGATACCGATAATCTGTCGCCCGCGAACGGCATCGTCCGCCAGTACACCATCGACGCGGAACCGTATTACCGCGCCGTCGCCGATGAAGTGTCGCTGTTCGAAGCGGCCTACGCCGTGCGCATGCCGATGATGCTCAAGGGGCCGACCGGCTGCGGCAAGACCCGCTTCGTCGAATACATGGCCTGGAAGCTCGGCAAGCCGCTGATCACGCTGGCCTGCAACGAAGATATGACCGCATCCGACCTGGTCGGGCGTTACCTGCTCGATGCGGACGGCACGCTCTGGCAGGACGGGCCGCTCACACTGGCCGTGCGCTTCGGCGCGATCTGCTATCTCGACGAAGTCGTCGAGGCGCGCCAGGACACTACGGTCGTGATCCATCCGCTGACCGATGCGCGCCGCGTGCTGCCGCTGGAAAAGAAAAACGAGCTCGTCCATGCCCATCCGGATTTCCAATTGGTGATTTCCTACAACCCGGGTTACCAAAGCATTCTCAAGGACCTGAAGCAATCGACCAAACAGCGTTTCGGCGCGCTTGACTTCAGTTATCCGGAACGCGACGTCGAAATCGAAATCGTCAGCCACGAATCCGGTATCGGCCCGGAAACCGCGGCCAAGCTGGTAACCATCGCCGAGCGCGCGCGAAATCTCAAAGGCCACGGACTGGAAGAGGGCATCTCGACGCGCATGCTGATCTACGCCGGCTCGCTGATCGGCCAGGGCGTGGAGCCGGTCGCGGCCTGCCATGTTTCGCTGATCAGGCCGATCACCGACGACGCCGATATCCGCGATGCCCTCGGCGCCACCATCCGCGCTTGCTTTTAGATCTTGAACCACGGAGGACACGGAGAACGTCTCAAGATGAGCGATGACATAACTTCGGCCTATGTCGGAGCACCGCCAATGAAGGCGAAGAATCAATGGCTAGTACCGACGCACCATTTTCTATTTTTCCTTCCGGTTTCCTCCGTGACCTCCGTGTCCTCCGTGGTTCAATTTGAATTTGCATGAAGTATGGCGAAGCTTGACGAGTACAGCGAGTTACTGACTTCCCTGGGGCCGCATGCGAGGGAGTTGCTGGAATCGAGCTGGCTCGAAGCCAGCCGCTCGTTCACCGAGAAAGGCCTTACGCGCTATCTCGAAGGCGCGCGTGAGTTGGCGATGGCAGGGTTGGGTTGGAGCGTCGTGCTCGCTTACCTGAGAGAAACGCCCGGGGTTGCGCGGGAGGCCGGCGAAGACGCGGCGTTCGGCGCCATCGACGCGGCGCTCGCCATCTATGCGCACACCGATGCGCGTACGGCGGAGCAGGTTTTCGCCACGGGCAACATCGCGGCGCGCCGGCTTGGCGATGCCGCGCTCTATCGCGCTTACCTGGAATTTCTCACCGAGCTTGCCAGCCTTGCGCCGGTGGGAGTCGCCCCGATCCTGCAGCGCCTCGACCGCCTGCTCGAACAACTGACCCTGGATGGGCTGCGGCGCTGGGCGCTGCTCGGCGTGCAGTCGCACATGCGCGACCCGAACGCGCAGGCGCGCTACTTCACGCTCGACAGTGAAGAAGGCCGTCAGTTGCTGCAGGCGGAAGGCGACCAGACCGTGTTCCCCGATGTCGAGCGCCGCCTGTCGCTCTACCTGCGCGCGCTGTGGGGACGTGAGATCAAGCTGCGGCCGCTGATTCATAGCAAAGGTGCGAGTGCGGGACGGCGGGCGACCATCGACGGCTGGACGATCCGCATGCCGCAGTCTTATCGCGGCTTCGTCGGGCAATCCGGCCTGACGTTGTATCGTGCGGCCGCCGTGCACGCGTCGGCCCACATCATGTTCACCACGCAGCGTTTTCCGGTCGGCAGCCTCAAACCGCTACAGGTCGCGCTGGTTTCGCTGGTCGAGGACGCGCGCGTCGAGCAACTGGCGATGCGTGAATTTCCCGGGCTGCGCAATCTCTGGAAGGCTTTCCATGTGGCGCAGGCCACTGGAGCGGTGACTTCTGGTTCGCTGATGGCGCGCCTGGCGCGCGCGTTGATCGACGATGACTACGAAGATGACAACCCGTGGGTCGTGAAAGGCCGCCGGCTGTTCTTCGACCAGAAACAGTACTGGCACGAACAATCCATCAGCCGTGCGCTCGGCGGGCTGCTCGGCAACGACATGGGCCAGATGCGTGTGCAGTTCAATTTCAAGACTCATGTGGTCGAACCGGCTTACCGCGACGACAACCAGGGCATCTGGGATTTCGGCGACATGGGCGAACCGTCGCCGGACGACGATGATGTGGTGATGCAGGGCGCGCGGCTTGCCGACGACGACTCGAACACCGACGAGAATGAAAACGACGAAGGAGCGGAACCGCCGCCCGGCGAAGAAGAACAGGTCAAGCTGACCGCGCCTTCGAAGCAGGACGAAGGCATCAGGGAAGAACCGCTGTCGCCGCCGATCCGCTACGACGAATGGGACTACGTGATCGGCCGCGAGCGGCCGTCATGGTGCACCTTGCTGGAAAAGCCCGCGCCTGAAGGGGACCCTCACGCCATCGAGGAAATCCTCGACCGCAACCAGGACCTGGTCAACCGTGTGAAA
>JAYVMZ010000323.1:0-13408 GCA_043758735.1 Betaproteobacteria bacterium | reverse complement strand
AAGCATTGACGAGGGCCTTTGGAAGATCGCCTGCAAGCCGTGACAGTTACGAAGAAGCAGCACTTTAATCCCTGCCTAAGCCTAAAGCACTTTGCGGGGCATGACCCAGAGGGGCAAGTCTGGACATACGCTAAAAAGGAGGGGAAGGTCTGGTCGGCAACGCCGGAAAACACGGCAGTCGAAAGCCATTTTTACTCGGTAGAAAAAGAGGATGGCGAGATGGATACTCGATTGGAGCAGCATCTTTCGGAGATCGAGTCAGCGGCGGCGCCCGTTTACGAAGCCCTCCTTAATGGCGAAATTCCCCAAGGCGAACAGAAGCGTGTGGCGTTCGCCCAATTCGTAGCCATCGCGTACGCGCGTACTCCGACGATGCGGCGCATGTATGCCGAACTAAGAAGCAAGGGAAGCCAAATGCTATCGTACGCGCACGCAGTAAATGAACGAGCGTTCGACGCTCTTATAGGGAGCTACTGTCGCGACACGGGCGAGGTGTTTGACGAAGAAACAAAAGCGAAAGTTAGAGCGGGAATGATGGACCCGTCGGACTATATTGTAGAAATATCGCGCGAAAGCACCCTGCGCGCCCTCACTATCTCCGACACATTAACGCCGATATTTCTTCAAATGAAATGGGCAATCATTCGACCACAACATGGATTTTTCATAACGACGGACAGCCCGGTGGTCCGAGATACCGACCCGACAACCCACCATCCGATTTTTGGTGATGGCGGATTTTTTAATAAAACCGTGGAGGTAAAGTATCCCTTATCGCCGCAACGATTATTGATGATGACGTGGAGAAATGACCGCGATGGCTTCAGCTCCGCTGCCCGCCCACAGGTCGAAAAATGTAATCGCGGTCTTGCGGCTCGGGCAGACAACTATCTCTACGCTCACATTCAAGACATACGACTCGAACGTCTGGCGAAAGAATTTCGATCCTCTCGACAAAGCATGACTATTCAGGGTATTGGCCCGAAGAAATATGCTGAAACGCGCGTAGCCCGGCGCAACAGCAAATCGCTGGCAGATGCCTAAACCAGATTCGCAATCGGCCCAATCAATCCCGCGCGCCACATTCCCTCAGTCCGTGTGCACTAAGTTGACGAAGTCCATGCCGTGCACGATTACTGAGTCGTTATGCCGGATGCCGTGAATCTCTAGATCGGTGCCGCTGGGAGTATTGAGCGTTTCGACTGTGCCAATCATGTCCCCGTTGCCATGAATATTGGTTAGGCGCGCGCGGATACTACCTGCGTCGGTGTCCACGAAGGTGGAAAGGTGTCGCTTAACTCGGAAATCTGCTGGGTCGATACGTGGATCTTTGAAGCACGTGTCGCCGAAACCGGATTTGACATTCGGAAGGTACTGGCGCTTTACGGCGGCGTGTTCCTGCCAGAGGACGTAGACGAATCATGGAGCGTAGCGGCCCGGGAACGGCTCCGGGGCAAGTTCATCCACGCGTTGTCAACGCACGCTGCTACGCTGGAGGCGCAACGCGACCCATCGTCGGCCCTGCAATATTATCTGCGTGGGAATGACGCCGATCCGATCGTGGAGTCGTTTCACCAGGGACTGATGCGCTGTTACGAGACACAGGGCAAGCGTAGCGAAGCTTTGAGCGCCTACCGGCGCCTCAAGCAAACGTTGTCGGTGCTGCTTGGCGTGCCGCCGTCGGAAGCTACGCTGAAACTTTTTCAGGACATGTTGCAACGCCAGTCAGAAACTGGGTTCGGTCCGGACAGTGAGATTGGCCCGGCATCGAAAGCGAAAAGGGGAACCGTGGCTAGATTGCCACTGCGACGTGCGGGCTGACGCGCGGCGGATTTTTGGTCGTTCTCCCCGCCGCTGTGGTTCAATACCGCCTCATGAATTCCCATGGCTTGAATAGACGACTCGCTATCGTCATTGGCGACCCCGGCACCCTCGACGGTGCTGCCCTGCCGACCACGGACCGCCTCGATTGCTTGATTGGCTGTATCGTCGACTCGGCCGGCTGCCGGCTGCCCCGTTCTTGAGGGACCGCCTGTGTCGGAAGCCAAAAGCTTGTACAGCGAAGTCATCCTCGATCACATCAAGAATGCGCGAAATTTTCACGAGTTGCCGGGCGCAAACCGCAAGTCCCACGGCATCAATCCACTATGCGGCGATACCTTCGACGTTTACGTCAAGGTCGAAAAGGACCGTGTCGTCGACGCGGCATTCCAGTGCGAATGTTGCGGCATATCGATGGCCTCCGCGTCGATCATGACGGAAACGGTGAAGGGCAAAACGGTGCAGGAGGCGAGGGCGTTGTACCGGAGTTTCGAAAAGATGCTGCGCGACCCGGCTTCTGCCTCGGGTTTGCGCGCGGATTCCGGCCAGATGCCGATGCTGGAATTGATCCGTGAATTTCCGTCGCGGGTGAATTGTGCGCTGCTTGGCTGGCTCACGCTGGATGCCGCGCTCGACGGACGCGAGAGCACGACGCTCGATTGACGGGCTGTGTCCTACTGCCTGACGTAAATTGTGACTTTTGCCGGGTCGGCGAACAGCCAGTTCAGGCCCTTCGCATAGACCGAGGATTCGGGACGATCGACCCGCGCGCCGACGGCGATCGGCACTTTCAGGCCCCATTTTCCGGAGGGCACTGCGGCGCCGGGCATGATGATCGCCAACTGCCCGCGGTCGCCTTCGTTGAGAATGGCCACTACTGCCTTCGTCGCGGCGAGTTCGCGCGCTTTGTCGAGCACCGCCTGGTCGCTCGCAGCCCCCAACGCCCCCCATTTATCCGGATGGTTGCGGATCTCCCATTCGATTTCCACTGCCTTGAGACAGCGCGAGTCCGTGCAGAAATCGGTAATGCCGAAGAGCCGGTTCAGTGCTTCACCGGTGAAGTGGCGGCAGACGGTGCGGTCCGCATCGGCGGCGCTGCAATCGTTGATCGCGTCCTTGAGGTAGCCGTCGTTTTTGGTCCATGCGTCCTGCGCGGATGCACAGACCGGCAGCAGGAGTGCAGTGGCGATACCGATTGCGCGGAGAAAAATCATCTTGTCATTCCGTGTCAGAGATCGGTCTTGTAACGGCCGGCGACGGCCTGGTCGAACTCCGGGATCGACTCCGGGGTAATCCCGCCGCTCTCGGCGATTTCCTCACCGAATGAGATGCTGATTTTCTCGGGCCAGATTTGCGGATTCCACAGGTCGCTGCGCAGGAAAGCTTTGGCGCAATGGAAATAGCATTCGGTGACGCGCACGCGGATGACCAGCAGCGCCTTGTTGCCGCGCGCCGGCACTTTTGCGCAAAGGTCCGCGTCGTCGAGCAGTTCCGCTTGCCCCTGTACCCGCAAAGTCTCGCAGGTGCCGGGGACCAGGAATACCAATCCGATGGCGGGATTGGTGAGGATGTTGGTCAGCGAAAAAATCAACTTGTTGCCCTTGCGCTCGGGAATCAGCAAGGTGCGGCTGTCTTCAACGTGCACGAATCCGGCGGGATCGCCTTTCGGCGACACAGTGGCACTTCCGTCGGCATCCGTGGTGGACAGCATGAGCATCGGCGACTTGCCGATGAAGCCGATGGCGCGCGCATTCAGTTCGCTATGGATCTTGTGCGGCACCATCTCGCTCGGATGGCCGATCAGCTTGCGCAACGCTTCGACGGACTCGATCCTTCCCATGAGATCTCCCGGACTACTTGCTTTGCGTTTCCGCTTCCTTGTCGCGGTCCTGCTTTTGCTGCTCCAGGCTCTTTCCCAGATCCGCCGCCCGGTTCATGGTGCGCGCGCCTTCCTGGATGGTTCCGGATGGCAGGGCTTCGACGTTCTTGACCGGGTGCGAATCAGGCGTGGTGTTTGACTGCGGCGTCGGTGGGCTGGCTTTGTTACAGGCCGAAAGTGCCGCGACCAGAAAAATTGCGCTGAATATGCGAAACATGCTTTTTCTCCCTCGCCCTTGCATCACTTCATCGTCGGCATGACGAACTCGGCACCATTGCGGATGCCGGTCGGCCAGCGCGTCGTGATCGTCTTCAGGTGGGAATAGAAGCGCACGCCCTCGGGACCGTAGGCATAGTGATCGCCGAACAGCGAACGCTTCCAGCCGCCGAAGCTGTGGAAAGCCATCGGCACCGGGATTGGCACGTTGATGCCGACCATGCCGATCTGCACGCGCAGGGCGAATTCGCGCGCGCAATCGCCGTCGCGCGTGAACAGCGATACGCCATTGCCGAATTCGTGTTTGTTCACCAGGTCCACCGCCGTTTCGAAATTCGGCACGCGCGTGACCGCCAGCACGGGGCCGAAAACTTCTTCCTTGTAAATGGTCATGTCCGGTTTTACTTGATCGAACAGGCAGCCGCCGAGGAAGAAGCCGTCCTCGTGGCCCTTGACCTTGTGTCCGCGTCCATCGACCACCAGCTTCGCGCCTTCCTTGACGCCGAGGTCCACATAACCGCGCACCTTGTCGAGGTGCTGCTTCGTGACCAGCGGACCCATTTCCGCGGTTTCACTGGTGCCGGTGTCGATTTTCAGGGTCTTGGCGCGTTCCGAAAGTTTCTCGACCAGCTTGTCGGCGATATTACCCACGGCCACCGCAACCGAGATCGCCATGCAGCGCTCGCCCGCGGAACCATAAGCCGCACCGATCAGCGCGTCCACGGCTTGATCGAGGTCGGCATCGGGCATCACGACCAGATGATTCTTCGCGCCGCCGAGCGCCTGCACGCGTTTGCCACTCGCCGTGCCGGTGCGATAAATGTATTCCGCAATCGGCGTCGAGCCGACAAAGCTGATCGCGGAGATCCGTGAATCATGCAGCAATGCATCGACCGCGACTTTGTCGCCGTGCACGACGTTGAACACGCCGTCCGGCAATCCGGCCTCCTTCAGCAGTTTTGCGAGATACAGGCTTGCCGACGGATCGCGCTCGGACGGCTTGAGGATGAAGGTGTTGCCACAGGCGATGGCGATCGGGAACATCCACATCGGCACCATGACCGGAAAATTGAACGGGGTGATGCCGGCGCAGACGCCTAGCGCCTGGCGCACGGAGTAGCTGTCCACGCCGGTGCCGACTTGCTCGGTGTACTCGCCCTTGAGCAGATGTGGAATGCCGCAGGCGAACTCCACGACTTCGATGCCGCGGGTGACTTCGCCTCTCGCATCGGACAGAACCTTGCCGTGTTCGCTGGTAATGATCGCGGCGAGCTTATCGGCATGGGCATCCAGCAGTTCCTTGAACTTGAACATGACGCGCGCGCGACGCAGCGGCGGAGTGGCTGCCCATGCAGGAAACGCTTTCGTCGCCGCTTCGGCGGCGGCGGAGACTTCAGCTTCGGAAGCGAATGGCACGCGCGCTTTTACGCTGCCCAGCGCCGGATTGTAGACGTCGCCGTGGCGCCCGCTCTTGCCGGCGACTTCGGCACCCCCGATGAAGTGGTGGATTTCCTCCAGGACGGACGCCTGGTTCAATGGTTTGTTCATATTGATTTTCTCCTCTTGAGGCCTGAATTCAAAATCTTTTCACCGCAAAGACGCAAAGAACGCAAAGGAAAATCTGCGATTGAAAATCACTAGTTGAGGGATAGTCTGCAGTTGGTCACTCGGTACGCAGCTATCACCATTGACCCGGGTTGCCTTTCTTCGCGCTCTTTGCGGTGATATCGTTGGTGTAGTTGAAATACTAAACCGCCACCTGGCGGCCGTTGGTGAAATTTTCGTCGAGCGGGTAGATCGGTCGCCGCAGCTTGCGGTAGTCGAACTCGGTCCAGTCCGAGGACGAGACGCCTGGCGCATCGCAGTACACCATGCCTTTCGCGATCGGCAGGAATACCGGCCGGAAGTACATGCGTGATTTCAGCAGCAGATATCGCTGGCGAGTGGGATCGATGCCCACACTTTCATACACGCCGCGGTCCCACGGTTCCTGGTTGCGCTCGGAGATGACGACCAGCGCCGTGCCGGTGTCGAGCACCACGGTCCGGCCCATGAAGCAGCGCATGCCGGTGAATTGCGGGCCGGTGATGGTGTATTCGCCGTCGGTGATATTGCGCACCACCCCGGTCAGCATCAAGGGCTCGCCCTTGCGCCGGATCGAGGGCATGTCCATCTTACCGCCGACCGGCAGCGTGACTTTTGCTCCGATGCCGGCTTCGATCAGCTTCGCGACGGCTGCGGGATCGCGGATCGGCGCTACTGCGATGCCGGTCAGGCCCTGGCGCAATGCCTCGCGCAGCACGTACATCGTGTCCTGCGTCGAACCGGACGCGCAGTTGTCGGCGTGATCCAGCAGCAGGACCGGCCCGCCGGATTGCTCGCCCATGCTCTTTGCCTGGGTGATCGATTGTTCCAGCGGCTGTCCGCGGTAGATGAAGTCTTCCTTATGCGTCCAGGCAACGTCCAACATCCGATTGCACGCACTCGTGGCCGCAGCCTTGTTGGCGTCCGCCACGGTCACCGCGCTGATGCCGGCATCGTGGATATCGGCCATCTGGAATCCGCCGAAAGCGGTGGCGGCCAGCAGTCCATGGCGCTCCGCTTCAAGCGCGGCTTCGACAAAAGCCTTCATGCCGCCTTCGGCGGTGTTCTGGCGCAATGTCTGCGCAAGGATCGGCGCGTTACCCCAGGCCATGACCGGCTTCACCTCGCCTTTCATCATGCGCATCAGGATCGCGCCGGCGAGCTCTCCGGATTCGTACTGGTCGATGTGCGGGTAGGTCTTGTACCCGGTGATGATGTCGCAGTTCTTCACCATGCGTGCAGTGACGTTGGCGTGCAAATCGAGCGATACCGCAATCGGCGTGCGCGGCGCGATGGCGCGGATTTTCTCCAGCAGGGTACCCTCGCCATCGTCGGTGCGATCCGCCACGACCATGGCGCCGTGCAGGTCGAGCAGCACGGCGTCGCAGCCCTTTGCGACGTCATTGCAAATGGCGTCGCAAATGCGGTCGTAGGCGTTGCCGTCCACCGGCCCGCTCGGGTTCGCCCAGGCGGCGACCGGCGTGGCCACTTCCGCGCCCACCTTCGCGGCAAGGTCCATGAACGCCGCCATCGCCATGCCTTTGCCCTTCATCGCATCGTATGCATCGCGGCCGAGATACGGGCCTTTCGGTCCGAACTCCTCCCACGGTGTCGGCACCGGCGAGAAGGTGTTGGTCTCGTGCTGCATCTGGGCGATGACAAACTTCATGGATGAATCCTGGAAAGACGAACTGCATTCAACGCAAAGGACGCAAAGGTACGCAAAGGAATACTCGGCGAAAATCCACGCTCAGACCGAATATCCCGCGACATCTGCAAGTCCGATTGTCCGTTGGTCTCTATTGCTTTATTTCCTTCGCGTACCTTTGCGTCCTTTCAGGGAAGCGTCTTGAGTA
Source organism: Betaproteobacteria bacterium (assembly GCA_043758735.1). GTDB lineage: Bacteria > Pseudomonadota > Gammaproteobacteria > Burkholderiales > JACQAP01 > JACQAP01. Next base: position 6,052 of record JAYVMZ010000323.1, on the reverse strand, counting down.
CGTCGCGGACGGTATCGAAGAGCTGGTCGATCTGCGCTTTTTCGATGATGAACGGCGGCGACATGGCGATGGTGTCGCCGGTCGTGCGGATCAGGACGTTCTTGTTGTAGGCACGCAGGAAAGCCTCGAAGGCGCGCGCGCCGGGCTTGTCGGTCATGGATTGCAATTCGATGCCGACCACCAGGCCAATTGTGCGGATGTCGATGACGTGCGGTGAACCTTTGAGCGAATGCGCCTGCTCTTCCCAGTACGGGGCCAGCCCGGCTACGCGCTCGAACAGTTTTTCGTCCCGGAACAGATCGAGGGAAGCGCAGGCGGCCGCCGCGGCCAGCGGATGGCCCGAATAGGTGTAGCCGTGGAAAAACTCGATGGCTGATTCCGGTCCGCCCTTTTCCATGAAAGTGTCGTAGATGCCTTGCTTGACCACCACGCCGCCCATCGGTACAGCGGCATTGGTCAGCGCTTTGGCGCAGGTCATCATGTCCGGCGTGACGCCGAACGTTTGTGCCGCGAACGCCTTGCCCGTCCGGCCGAAGCCGGTGATGACCTCATCGAATATCAGCAGGATGCCGTACTTGTCGCAGATGCTGCGCAGTCGTTGCAGGTAGCCCTTTGGCGGCAACAGCACGCCGGTCGAACCCGCAACCGGCTCGACGATGACTGCAGCGATGTTGGACGCGTCGTGCAGTTGCACCAGGCGTTCCAGGTCGTCGGCCAGTTCGGCGCCGTGTTCCGGTAATCCGCGCGAGAAGGAATTGCGCGCCGGGTCGTGCGTGTGGCGCATATGGTCGACCGACCCCAGCATGTTGCCGAAGGTTTTGCGGTTGCCGACCATGCCGCCGACCGAGATGCCGCCAAAGCCTACGCCGTGATAGCCGCGTTCGCGCCCGATCAGGATGCGCCGCGTGCCTTCGCCGCGGATGCGGTGATAGGCGAGCGCGATTTTCAACGCGGTATCGACGGCCTCGGAACCGGAGTTGGTGAAGAAAATGCGGTTCATGCCCTGCGGCGTGATCGCGGCCAGTTTTTCCGCGGCCTGGAAGGCGGCAGGATGATGCATCTGGAAGCCGGTCGCGTAATCCATGGTCTCGGCCTGCTGTTTGATCGCGTCCACGATCGGGCGGCGGCAGTGGCCGGCATTGACCGCCCACAGGCCGGCAATGCCGTCGAGCACCTTGCGGCCGTCCTGCGTCTGGTAATACATGTCCTTGGCAGACACCAGCAGCCGGGGTGCGGCCTTGAACTGGCGGTTGGCGGTGAAGGGGATCCACAGCGGATCGAGGTTCAGTGAAGCATTCAGATGGCGCAGGGCTTTTTCGTCTGGCATGTTCATCGTCGCGTCCTCATCAGTCGGCCTCGGGCGAGGCTGTACAAGAGCATTGATTCGAACGGTCATTATAGGGCTGTGCGGCGTTCGGCATCCAGCCTGGATTTGCCTTCGGCTCCGGGCATCGCTTATCCTTCATGACCGACTGGTTTTGCCCTTTGAACGCCTGAAAAGCATCCCGCCGCACCGATCCCACCAGGAACTCCCCGATGGACCTGAATTACACGAAGGACGAGACCGCATTTCGCGGCGAAGTGCGCGAATTCATCCGCGGCCATCTGCCCGGCGACCTGTCGAGGAAAGTCCTCGAACACAAGCGGCTGGGCAAGGAAGATTACGTCCGTTGGCAGAAAATCCTGTTCGAGAAGGGTTGGCTCGCCACCGGCTGGCCGGTGGAATACGGGGGCACCGGCTGGTCTGCGATCCAGCGTTTCATTTTCGAGGATGAGAGCGCCGCCGCAGGGGCACCACGTCTCACGCCATTCGGCCTGCACATGGTGGGTCCCGTCATCATTGCGTTCGGTACCGACCAGCAGAAGAAACATTACCTGCCGCGCATTCTTTCCAGCGAGGATTGGTGGTGCCAGGGCTACTCGGAGCCGGGTTCGGGCTCGGACCTCGCGTCGTTGAAGACCCGCGCAGAGCGCAAAGGCGACAAGTACATCGTCAATGGCCAGAAGACCTGGAACACGCACGGCCAGTGGGCCGACATGTGTTTCTGCCTGGTGCGGACCTCCAGCGAGGGCAAGAAACAGGAAGGCATTTCCTTCCTGCTGATCGACATGCACTCCCCCGGCATCACGGTGCGTCCGATCATCACGCTCGAAGGCGAGCACGAGGTCAATGAAATCTGGTTCGAGAACGTCGAAGTGCCTGTGCAGAACCTCGTCGGCGAAGAGAATCGCGGCTGGACTTGCGCCAAATTCCTGCTGTCGCATGAGCGCACCGGCATCGCAGGCGTCGGCGCGTCGAAACGCGAGTTGCAGTACCTGAAGCACATTGCGACACAGGAACAGGAAGGCGGCAAGCCGTTGATGGAAGATCCGCTGTTCCGCGACCGAGTCGCCAAAGTCGAGATCGACCTGATGGCGCTGGAGATCACCTGCCTGCGCGTGGCGAGCGCGGATCGCGACGGCAAGGCGCCGGGCCCGGAAGCTTCCATCCTCAAGATCAAGGGAACCGAGATCCAGCAGGAAATCACGGAACTCATGATGGACGCCGTCGGCCCTTACGCGCTGCCGCATTTGCCGATGGCCTGGGGCGACCATTGGATCGGCGCGCATGTCGGCCCCGACTATGCCGCACCGTTGGCGGCACGCTATTTCAATTACCGCAAGACCACCATCTACGGCGGCTCCAACGAAATCCAGCGCAACATCATTGCGCAGATGGTGCTCGGACTCTAAAGCCTATTTTTGCCACAGAGGACACAGAGGGCACAGAGAAATGCAATCAGAACGAAACATGGAGAACACAATATACGGTGGGTTCTCACGGATGTCCGTTGACCCGCGAACCAAAGAATTTTCAACAATGTTCTGGCTCTTGGTTTCCTCTGTGATCTCTGTGTCCTCTGTGGCTAAGGGAGTTTGATTCATGAATTTCAATCTAACCGAAGAACAAACGATGCTCAAGGACAGCGTGAACCGCTTCCTGGAGAAGAATTTCAGTTTCGGGCAACGTCGCAAGATGCTGGCCGATCGGCAGCCGATGAGCGCGCAGCTCTGGCAGGGGCTGGCGGAGCTTGGTGTGTTGGGCGTGCCGTTTTCCCCGGAAGACGGCGGGTTCGGCGGCGGGGGCGTGGAAACGATGCTGGTGATGGAAGCGCTGGGCCGCAACCTGACGCTCGAACCCTATCTCGCGACGGTGGTGCTGGCCGGCGGTTGCGTGGCGCTGGGCGCCGCAGACTGGCAGAAAAAAATTCTGCTGCCGAAAATCATCGACGGATCGATGATCCTGGCGTTCGCGCACAGCGAACCGAACGCGCGTTTCGATCTCGGTCATGTCGGGACGCGCGCAACGCGGGACGGAAATAATTTCGTGCTGGAAGGGGAAAAGACCCTGGTGCTGCACGGCTCGGTGGCGGACAAGTTCATCGTATCGGCCCGGACCGCCGGCGATCCCGGTGACGCGCGTGGGGTCACCCTGTTCATCGTCGAGGCCGATGAAGAGAATCTTGGCGGCCAGGAATATCCCCTGTTCGAAGGAACGCGCGCACTGGATCTGCAACTCGCCGGCGTGAAAGTGGGTCCAGAATCAGTGATCGGCACCCTCGACCAGGCCATGCCGCTGATCGACACGGTGCTCGATCGGGCAATGGCCGCACTGTGTGCCGAGGCAGTCGGCATCATGGATGCGCTGCACGCGACGACCGTGGACTACCTGAAGACACGGCAGCAATTCGGCCAGCCGATCGGACGCTTCCAGGCCTTGCAGCATCGCGCGGTGGACATGCTCGTGCAACTCGAGCAGGCGCGCTCGATGGCCTTGCTGGCGGCTTCGAAAGTGGATTCGCCGAACGTTTCCGAGCGCCGGCGCACGGTCGCCGCTGCGAAGGAAATGGCCGGCCGCGCCAGCCGTTATGTTGGCCAGCAAGCGATCCAATTGCATGGCGGCATGGGCATGACTGACGAACTGAACGTCAGTCATTATTTCAAGCGCCTAACCGCCATCGACGTGCTGTTTGGCAACGCTGCAAGCCAGCGCACGCGTTTCGCGACCATGAAGGAAGGCGAAGCCGCGACTCAGATGAAGCCGCCGCGTAAATCCTGGGTGAAGATTTGAGTGAAGTAACCGGTGATTGGTGAAGGCGACGGCATGAGGTACTGGGAAGATTTCAAGGTTGGCGAAGTCGAGCAGATCGGCGGCAAGCGCGTCGACAAGGACGAGATCATCGCCTTTGCCCGGCAGTACGATCCGCAGCCGTTTCACATCGACGAGGCTGCCGCGAAGCAATCGATGTACGGTGGCCTGATCGCCAGCGGATGGCACACCTGCGCCATGGTCATGCGCATGATGTGCGACGCCTACATGCTGCGGTCGGCGAGCGTAGGCTCGCCCGGCATCGACAACCTCAAATGGCTGAAACCGGTGCGCCCGGGCGACACCATCAACGCGCGGCGCACCACGCTGGAAACGCGCGAGTCGAAGAGCAAGCCGGACATCGGCATCGTCAATAATCTGTGGGAAGTATTCAATCAGGATGGAGAAATGGTGATGACCATGCGAGGTTACGGGATGTTCCGCCGCCGCAACCCGGGGAGTCCGACGGCGTGAATATGCTTTTCAAGCACAAGGTCCACGTCCTCTACCGCAAGGAAGATCTCGATCACGAAAAACTGGAAGGCAAAGTGGCCATCGTGCTCGATGTCCTGTTCGCCACGTCGACCATCATTACCGCGATGGCCAACGGGGTGACCGAAGTCATCCCGACGCTGGACGAAGCCGGGGCGAGGGCGGAAGCGCAGAAGCATCCGGCGGGCAGTTATGTCCTTGCCGGCGAGCTCTATGCCGAAACGCTGCCGGGCTTCGCTTCGCCTACGCCGTTAGCCTTGCTGGAGCAGGAGATCGCCGGCCGCACACTGATCTATTCGACGACCAACGGCACTGTCGCCCTGCGGCAATCTTCGCGGGCAGACCATGTTTACGCCGGCGCGTTGCTCAATGGCGAAGCCGTCGTCAACCGGGTGCTGGAGAAGCATCCGGGCAAGACCATCCTGATCGTCTGCTCCGGGTCGATGGGGATGGTCAATCTCGAAGATCTGTACGGCGCCGGCTATTTTGTCGACCTGCTGTCGCGGGCGCTCGACGAGAACAGCGATTTTTCCGATGCCGCGCTGGCGGCGCGCAGCCTGTACCGCAGTGAAGACGCGGCGGATTGCCTGATGCGCGCGCGAGTGGGTCGCCTGATGGTCGAGCGCAACCTCATTCCCGAGGTGCAATTCGCGGCCCGGTTGAGCGTTTTCGATGCGGTGCCGGTGCTTGAAGGCGGGAGCTTGCGCCTTTGAGCGGGCGCGCCGTCCTCGCCGTCGTCGTCGCGCTGATGGTGCCGGCCTCCGCGCTGGCGGCGCTGGATTGCAGTCGCGCGAAAACCAATGCCGCAAAAATGCTCTGCTCGAATTCACGGCTTGCCGAAGCGGACGAGCGTCTGGCCTTTGCGTTTCGCAGCGCGATCCACCGTGGCGCCGATCCGAAAGAGTTGATGGAGGCCCAGCGCGTCTGGGTTCGCGATGCGCGTGACGTTTGCAACGACGTCGAGTGCATGCTCAAGGCCTACGAGGAACGCATCTCGGATCTCGACAGCCGCTGAATCGGCAGCCGCATCACCAGAAAATCAGGATTTCCCCGGCCGCTCCAGGCAAGATCGCCGCAGTAGCGTCGCACCTTTCCACTTGTCGGCAGGAAGCGCACAAACGTCTCGCGATTCCGCTGCAGCTGTTTTTTCAGAAGCGTCAGGAACATCAGCGAATGTTCGCCGCTGTCCTGGAACATAATCGGAAGCTGCTCCGGCATGCGCGCGAGCAACAGAGTGCCGCGCTCGGTTCTGGATCACTTTCAGCAAAAAATACGATGCGGTGCGACTCGAAGCCAAAGAACATCCTTAGCGCGACGGTCTTCTTCGTGTTCCTTAGTACTTATCCGTAAATAACATGGTAGACTGTTTTCCCATCTCGGCTTGTCCGACATCGGGAGATCAGAGATGGCGAAAGGCTCGACGAAGAAGCG
>JAYVMZ010000322.1:0-2974 GCA_043758735.1 Betaproteobacteria bacterium | reverse complement strand
GCGAATGGATCAGTTCGATCGACCTGGAGAATACCGCCGTGGCCCATCCCGCCGTCGCCGAAGCCGCGGTGGTCGGCATCCGTCACCCGAAGTGGGACGAACGTCCGCTGCTGGTGGTGGTGAAGAAAAAGGATGCCCAGGTCACTCGCGAAGAGCTGCTTATATTCTTCGAAGGCAAGGTGGCCAAGTGGTGGATGCCCGACGACGTCGTGTTCGTCGATCAGCTGCCGCACACCGCGACCGGCAAGCTGCTCAAGACCAAACTGCGTGAAGACTTCAAGGATTACAAGTTGCCTACGGCGTAGAGCCCGTGACGCGTCACGGGCATCCGAATCTAATACCCTTTCGCCCTGTCTACCAGTCCCTGCGGCATCTCGCCGCGCTCCAATCTTCTGATATTTTCGACAACCTGCGCCTGCGATTCCGACGCAAGCGTCGGCGCGGCGACATGCGGGGTCACGATGATTTTCGGATGGCGCCAAAACGGATGCGCGGCCGACAGTGGTTCTTGTTCGAAAACATCCAGCATTGCACCCGCCAGTCCCGCATCGACCAGTCTTGCCACCGGCACGTTGGCCGGCAATCCGGGATCGTCCAACACTGAGTCGACGCCTGCGCCGAGCACCAGGATCGCTTTCAGATTCGGCAGGCGCGCGAGCGACCCTGGCGGTTGCCCCCACACCAGAGCGTAGCGGATTGCGTCTCGCGGTCCGGTATCCGGCCATACGCGAAACGCCATGTCGGGAAAAGCCCGGGTGCAGGCAAGACGCCAGGGTTCGGCCGGTTCTGAATCGCTGCAGAAGAGAATCGTCACGGGAAGAATGCGGTTCGCGGCATTAGGCGGCCAATGCTAAAGTGCCGGCGGGTTGCACGCCAGCGCCCGATAAATAAAAACAGGAGGGGACCATGAGCAAGCTTTACGCCGACCCGCAGCGCGCTTTCCAGGACACGTTCGACACGCGCCGCATCGCCGATGCCGCCGAGCAGATTATCGTGCATTCCGAAGTCGCCGCCGACGAGAAGGCCTTCATCGAAAGCCGCGACATGTTCTACCTCGCCACCGTGGATGCGCGCGGCTTTCCACCTGCTCCTACAAGGGCGGGGATCCCGGGTTCGTGCGGGTCGTGGACAAAAACACCCTCGCCTTTCCGAGCTACGACGGCAACGGCATGTTCTACTCCATGGGCAACATCCGCGGCTACGGCAAGATCGGCATGCTGTTCATCGATTTCGAAACGCCGCACCGCATGCGCCTGCACGGCACGGCCAGCATCGATGAAAACGACCCTTTAATCATGGAATACAACGGCGCCGATCTGGTGGTGCAGGTGCGCGTGGAAGAATTGTTTATCAACTGCCCGCGCTACGTACATCGCTACAAGAAGGTGAATCCCTCGCAGTACGTGCCGCGTGCCGATTGCGAAACGCCGTTCGCGGTATGGAAGCGCATCGATGCGATCCAGCCCGCGCTGGCCGCGAAAGATCAAGGCAAGGCGGAAGGTGCGGGTGGATTGATTACGATGGAAGAGTATTTCGCGAAGGTGGGACGAGGTGAAGGGTAGCCACCTCACCCCGGCCCCTGTCCCCAGGAGGCGGAGAGGGAGCGGAAAATGCAAAAGGCGACCGTGTGGTCGCCTTTTTTACCTCACCGTCTCCCTCTACCCTCAAGGGAGGGGGGAGACGGACGGGATGAGGTGGTGGGTGACGCCCTTACGGCGCCTGTACCTCGATATTGTCGATCAGCCGCGTCTGCCCGAGCTTGGCGGCGCCGAGTATGACCAGCGCCTTGTCGTTATGGTCTGGTCGCAATACGGCACGCTGGTTGCGAACCACCACGTAGTCCACGCTCCAGCCGTGACGAGCAAGCAGCGCGCCGGCCGCGTATTCCATCGCGATGAAATTGCGGTCGCCGCCGAGCACCGCATCGCGCACGCCGATGATGGCTTCGCGCAGCCGCGTTGCCTCTTTTCTTTCCGCCGCGGAAAGGTAGCGGTTGCGCGATGACAGCGCCAGTCCGTCCTCCGCCCGCACGGTTTCAGCAGGGAAAATTTTAATTGGCAGCGCGAACTGGTCGACCATCTGGCGCACGATTGCCAGCTGCTGGTAGTCTTTCTTGCCGAATACGGCGACCTGCGGCTGCACGCTGTTGAACAGCTTCAGCACCACCGTGGCCATGCCGCGAAAATGACCCGGCCGGAACCGGCCTTCGAGCTTGTTGGAAACCTTCGGCAGATCGACGTAGAAGGTCTGCGGCTCCGGGTACATTTCCTTTTCGTCCGGCGCCCAGACGATGGTGTTTCCCTCGGCCTCGAGTTTCGCGCAGTCGTCTTCAAACGTGCGCGGATATTTCTCGAAGTCCTCGCCCTGCCCGAACTGCAGCCGGTTCACGAAAATCGTGGTGACCGTCACCGGCGCCTGGCTCTTCGCGATGCGCAACAGGCTCAAATGACCGTCATGAATGTTGCCCATGGTCGGCACGCAGGCGACCAGTGGTTCGCGTTTGAGCCGTCCGCGCAGCGCCGCCAGGGTTCTGATGACTTCCATTTTCCGAGGGACGAGGAACGAGGGCTCAGGGATAAAGGGATCAAACCGGCCAGACCGCGCCCTTCCCTCGTCCCTCGTTCCTCCTGCCTCGCCCCTGCCTCCTTCAGAAACTGTGTTCGGCGGCCGGATAGGTTCCGGCCTTGACTTCGGCAACGTAGCGCTGGATCGCATCGGCGATGGACGACGCGCCTTGCATGAAATTCTTCACGAAACGCGGCTTCTTGCCGGGATAGATGTCGAGCATGTCGTATAGATTCAGGATCTGTCCGGAGCAATGTACTCCGGCCCCGATCCCGATCACGGGGATCGACAACGCATCGGTAAGGGCCTTGCCCACAGTGGCCGGCACCAGCTCCACCACCATCAGACTGGCGCCCGCATTCTCCAGCGCCTTGCCTGAGGCAATCAGCTGCATCGCGGTGTCGTCGGT
>JAYVMZ010000321.1:0-4565 GCA_043758735.1 Betaproteobacteria bacterium | reverse complement strand
TCGTCGAGGGTGATGTCCGGCCGTTCGAGGATGGCCAGGCAGGCATTGATGATCTCGGCCAGGTTGTGTGGCGGCACGTTCGTGGCCATGCCCACCGCAATGCCCGAGGATCCATTGATCAGGAGATTCGGTATCCGCGTCGGCAGGACGCTCGGCTCGCGTTCCTTGCCGTCGTAATTCGGAACGAAATCGACCGTTTCCTTGTCGATATCGGCAAGGAGTTCCGATGAAATTTTTTCAAGCCGGCACTCTGTATAGCGGTATGCGGCAGCCGAGTCGCCGTCGACGGAACCGAAATTACCCTGTCCGTCTATGAGCACATGGCGCATCGAGAAATTCTGGGCCATGCGCACGAGGGCTTCATAGGTCGCCGAATCACCATGCGGATGGTACTTTCCGAGGACATCGCCGACGATGCGGGCGCACTTGACGTACGGCCGGTTCCAGACGTTGTTGGCTTCGTGCATGGCGAACAAGATGCGGCGATGCACCGGCTTGAGGCCATCACGTACATCGGGGAGGGCGCGGCCCACGATGACGCTCATGGCGTAATCGAGGTAGGAGCGGCGCATCTCCTCTTCAAGGCTAATTGGAAGGGTTTCTTTGGCGAATTGATCCATCAGGGCAAGTCAATTTTTCTTGTAGCAAACTGGCATGAAAATCCGCCGGCTCATTTTATGCAGTGAACCGACGGAACAGGCTTTCGCCCGACCGCTAGAATCAGGCAACACGGCTCCGGGACAAGCTTGGTATTTTAACATGCGGACTCTTCCCGAGACATTGTTCAAAAAGGAAATTCCGGCTCCGAAGCGGATTTTTTAGCGTCGACCGGGACTGTTTTGGCCTACCCGGCCGCTTGACATATCGATTTCGTATTGCTTTGCGATTTGCTTTTAACCTGCCGGGGAATGGGCAATAATCAAATTATCCGTTGACCAGCACAACCAGGAGAAAAGGCGATGCGAACAAAGACCAATCGACTGTTGATGTTGCTAGTGGGAGTCGCGATCTCCGGCTGCGCCAGCCAGACCGATCGCAGCAGTTCCGGCGGTGGCGAGCAGGCTCAGATAGAGTATGAGAGGGTCGGCGGCAGTTCCAATGCTGTCACGAAGGAAGAACTGGAGCGTCGGGCTGCGGCCAAGGCGGCGGCTGAAGCCGCTCCAGTGGAAGCAGTGCCCGCTCCGCAGGCCGCTCCTGCTTACGAACCGGCAAAAGAATCGGTCCAGTACATCGATCGCCCGGTTGATGAAGCCCCGCCGCCGAAGCCGGCCGCGGTGGCCGCCGCACCCAAGGACGAAGCATTGCCCGATTTCCCTGTGACGAAATACAACTTGCCGGAAGAGCAGGCAAAAGACGAGGAAGTCGAAGAACTTGGCCCGCAGGACGACGATTCCGTCTCGGCGGAACAGGATGCCTTGTCAGAAGAAGAAAGCTCCGTCGGTGAAACCACCGAATACGACGACGACCAGCAGGCGGAAGCCGAAGATTCCAGCGAAGTGGAGGATCTCGGTCCGGTCGCTGATGACTCCGGTACGGTCAGCTATCCCGAGGACCAGCGCGCGGCGGCCGAAAATGTGGTTGGCCAGCCGAAAGTTTATGTTGACGAGCCCGAGCCGCCAAAACCTGCGCCGGCGGTGCAAAAGATCGTCAGCGTCAATTTTGAAACCGAACCTTTGTTCAATTTCGACAAATCGGAGATTCGCGCCGACCAGGGTGCGAAACTGGACGAATTCATTTCCAGTCTCGCCGGCACCCAATACGATTCGATTGCGGTTGTCGGCCATGCGGATCGCATCGGCAAGGAAGCCTACAATCAGAAGCTGTCGGAGCGCCGGGCCAACGCGGTCAAGATCTATCTGATCAGCAAGGGCGTGCCCGCCGCCAAGATCCGGACGGAAGGCCGCGGCGAGTCCGAGCCGGTGACCGGCAACACCTGCGCCAAAACCCGCGGCAAAGCCCTGATCTCCTGCTTGCAGCCGGATCGCAGGGTGGACGTCAGCGTCAACGCCTCCAAACAGTCGAATTGATACCGCTTGCGTGATCTTTGTAACAAGGCCCTGCGTTAGCAGGGCTTTTTTTTAAGGCCTTCCGATGCAGGAATCGAATTCCCGTTTTACCGCTGACGTGGTGATCGAGGCGGGCTGGATCATCCCCGTCGAGCCGCACGGTATCGTGCTCGAGAATCACGCGGTTGCGATCGCAGACGGGAAAATCGTCGCCCTGTTGCCGCGCGATGAAATGGCCGCACGCTGTGCAGCCGGGCTGACCCAGCAACTCGGCTCGCACGTATTGATTCCCGGGCTAGTCAATTTCCATTCCCATGCGGCCATGACCTTGATGCGCGGCCTTGGCGATGACCTGAAGCTGATGGACTGGCTGTCGAATCATATCTGGCCGGCGGAGGCGAAGCATGCGACGGCGCAATTCGTTTATGACGGCACGCTGCTCGCCTGTGCCGAAATGCTCCGCGGCGGCATCACCTGCTTCAATGACATGTATTTCTTTCCCGAGATGACAGCACGGGCGGCGCTGGATGCCGGGATGCGTGCTGCATTGGGCATCATCGTCATCGAGTTTCCCACGGCCTACGCCAGCGACGCGCAAGACTACCTGAGCAAAGGCCTGGCAATGCGCGACGAGTTGAAACACGAATCTACGCTGAGCTTCTGCATGGCACCACATGCTCCCTACACCGTCAGCGACAAGAGCTTCGAGCAGATACTCACGCTGTCGGAGCAGTTGCAGATTCCGATCAATACCCATCTCCACGAAACCCAGGACGAGATCCGTGAAAGCATGGTCAGATTCGGCGTGCGCCCGCTCGCCCGCCTGGAGAAACTTGGCTTGCTGGGACCGAATTTCATCGCCGTTCATGCGGTGCATCTCGAACCCGCGGAAATTGCCCTGCTCGCCCGCCTGGGCTGTTCCGTCGCGCATTGCCCCTCGTCCAATCTCAAGCTCGCCAGCGGCATCGCCCGGGTAGACAAGATGCTGTCATCCGGGATCAACGTCGGTCTTGGAACCGATGGCGCGGCCAGCAACAACCGCCTGGACATCTTCTGCGAAATGCGGCTTGCCGCCCTCCTTGCCAAGGCGAGCAGTCAAAATGCCGAAACGCTTCCAGCCCACACGGCCCTGCGCATGGCGACGCTCAATGCCGCGCAGGCGCTCGGCCTCGAGCGCAAAATCGGCTCGATCGAGCCAGGCAAGTCCGCCGATCTGTGTGCAGTGAACCTGGACTCGATTGCACTGTCTCCTTGTTATGATCCTGCGTCGCACCTGATCTATGCTGCGGGCCGCGAGCATGTAAGCGACGTATGGGTCGCCGGCAAGCAACTGGTGGACTCCGGACGGGTTCTGCACATGGATGAAAACGGCATCAAGCGCAAAGCCGCCGAGTGGAAATCGCGCATTGCGGATGCAATCTGAGGCAACCTGACTTTTCGCGAAGACAATGATTAACGTCGATCCGGTCGAATTACAGAAGTTCAGCGAACTCGCCCACCGTTGGTGGGATCCTCAGAGTGAGTTCAAGCCGCTGCATGACATCAATCCGCTGCGGCTGGATTACATAGACCAAATGGCGGGATTGAAAGGAAAGCGCATCCTCGATGTGGGTTGTGGCGGCGGCATTCTGTCCGAAGCCATGGCGGCCGCCGGCGCCACGGTCACGGGAATCGACCTTGGCGATAAACCGCTGAAAGTCGCGCAGTTGCATCTGCTGGAAAGCGGCCTCACCGTCGAGTACCGCAACATAACTGTCGAGGATCTGGCGGATGAACAGCCGGGGCAGTACGACGTCGTCACGTGCATGGAAATGCTGGAGCACGTGCCCGATCCGGCAAGCGTCGTCAATGCTTGCGCCCGGCTGGTAAGACCCGAAGGCAAATGTTTTTTTTCCACCATCAATCGCAATCCGAAGTCTTATCTATTTGCGATTCTGGGCGCCGAGTATGTGTTGAACCTGCTTCCGCGGGGCACGCACGACTACGCGAGATTCATCACGCCCGCGGAATTGGCACGTTATTGCCGTCGCGCGGAACTTAATACCGGGCATTTGATCGGAATGGCTTACAACCCTTTCACCAGGATCTATTCCCTGGTGGCGGATACGTCAGTCAATTACATTCTTGTCGCCTCGGCGGCCTGAACAATGCCGTGGAACCGCGAATCCGGTGTTTCGCCTCAGGCCGCCATTCAATACTCAAGGAGATCACCATGAATTCGAGAATCTGGCTGGCTGCGGCGGCTATTGCATTGGGCCTGAGCTTGCAGGGATGCTCCCTGAAAACGCAAAACCTTCGGATCGATCCGGAAGTGAAGGTCAAAGAAGAGCAGATCGGCGGCGGCAAGGCTATAGGCCTGCGGATTTCAGATGCCCGACCCGACAAGAAACTGGGCGAAGTCGGGGATCCCGATCGCAAGATGGTCGACGTCAGGGTGGATGAGGATCCGAGCCCCGCGATTTACCAACGGGTAAAACAAGCGCTCACCAAGCAAGGTTTCGTCGTGGAACCCTACGGCGAGGCGATGGAGCGCAAGCTCGACATCAAAATTCACAAACT
>JAYVMZ010000320.1:0-8937 GCA_043758735.1 Betaproteobacteria bacterium | reverse complement strand
GTCATCGAGGGGATGGAGCGGATAGGGGTGGACCTGACGCACGTTTACGGCCTGACCGAGGTGTATGGCCCGGCCTGCGTGTGCGCGAAGCATCCCGAGTGGGACGACTTGCCGGGCGCGAAGCGTGCGGAATTGAACGGCAGGCAGGGTGTCCGTTACGAAATGCAGGAAGGCATGGACGTGCTCGATCCCAAGACCATGCAGCCGGTCGCGCGCGACGGCCAGACCATGGGAGAAATCTTCTTCCGCGGCAACATCACCATGAAGGGTTATCTGAAAAATCCGCAGGCGACCGTAGAGGCTTTCGCCGGTGGGTGGTTCCATACCGGCGACCTCGCCGTGATCGATGCCCACGGCTACGTCAAGATCAAGGACCGCTCCAAGGACATCATCATCTCCGGCGGCGAGAACATTTCGACGATCGAAATCGAGGACGTCCTGTACAGCCATCCCCAAGTGCTGGAGGCGGCGGTGGTGGCGAGGCCGGACGAGAAATGGGGCGAGACGCCGTGTGCCTTCGTCACGCTTAAGGTCGGCGCACCGCCGGTCACCGAACAGGCAATCATTGCTTTCTGCCGCGGCCGGGTCGCGCATTTCAAATGCCCGCGCAAAGTCATATTCGGCCCGCTGCCCAAGACCTCGACCGGCAAGATCCAGAAAAATGTCCTGCGCGAGCGGGCTAGAACTTCGTAAATTGGGAGCAAGGATTTGACTTCGCTGCAGTAGAATTCGTTTTCTTTCCAATCTACCCAAGGGTTCGCGAAATGAAGGTACTGGTTGCGGTCAAGCGGGTGGTGGACTACAACGTGAAGGTGCGCGTGAAGCCGGATGGCTCGGGCGTGGAAACCGCCAATGTGAAAATGTCGATGAATCCGTTCGACGAAATCGCGGTGGAGGAGGCAATGCGCCTGAAGGAATCCGGCGTCGCAACCGAGATCGTCGCGGTGTCGATCGGCACGGCACAGTGCCAGGAGACGCTGCGCACGGCACTGGCCATTGGCGCGGATCGAGCGATCCTGGTCGAGACTGGAGTTGAAATTCAGCCGCTCGCCGTGGCGAAGCTGCTCAAGGCGATTGTCGAGAAGGAACAACCCGGACTGGTGATCCTGGGCAAGCAGGCGATCGATGACGACTCCAACCAGACCGGGCAGATGCTGGCCGCGCTGCTGGACTGGTCGCAGGCCACGTTTGCATCGAAGGTCAAAGTCAGCGGCGCAGTCGCGGAAGTCACGCGCGAAGTCGACGGCGGCCTGGAAACGATAGCCGTTAAATTGCCCGCCGTGGTCACGACCGACCTGCGACTGAATGAGCCGCGCTACGTGACGTTGCCGAATATCATGAAAGCGAAAAAGAAGCCGCTGGAAACGCTGACACCGGAAACACTGGGCGTGGACGTTGCGCCCCGGCTGAAGACGCTGAAGGTGCAGGAGCCGCCGAAACGCAGTGCCGGCAAGCTGGTCAAGAGCGTGCAGGAACTGGTCGAAAAACTCAAAAACGAAGCGAAAGTCATCTGATGGCTATCCTGGTTATTGCCGAACACGACAATGCGGCGATCAAGCCGGCCCTCCTCAACGCCGTCGCCGCCGCGCAGAAAATTGGCGGCGACATTGACATCCTTGTGGCAGGACACCAATGCGCCGGCGCAGCAAAGGCGGCGGCAGCGATACCCGGTGTGAAGAAAATCCTGTTGGCCGATGCGCCGCACTATGCGCACGCGCTGGCGGAAAGCCTGGCTGCGTTGATCGTCCCCCTTGCAAAAAAGTACAGCCATGTGCTTGCGCCGTCCACGAGCGCGGGCAAGAACGTGCTGCCGCGTGTGGCCGCGCTGCTGGACGTGGCGCAGATTTCCGATATCGTCAAGGTCGAATCGGCCGATACCTTCGTGCGGCCGATCTATGCCGGGAACGCGCTGGCAACAGTGCAGTCTGGCGACGCCATCAAACTGATCACGGTGCGTTCCACGGGGTTCGACCCCGCGCCGGCGACGGGCGGGTCCGCAACCATCGAGAATGTCGCTGCGGGGGCGGACAGCGGATTGTCCTCCATGATCGGCCAGGAGCTCACCAAATCGGCGCGTCCCGAACTCACTTCGGCGCGCGTGATCGTGTCGGGTGGCCGTGGCATGGGCAACGGAGAGAATTTCAAGATCCTCGAAGTGCTTGCCGACAAGCTCGGCGCCGCCGTCGGCGCGTCGCGCGCCGCCGTCGATTCGGGTTTCGTGCCGAACGACTACCAGGTTGGACAAACCGGCAAGATCGTTGCCCCGGAGTTATATATCGCGGTGGGCATTTCCGGCGCGATCCAGCATCTGGCAGGCATGAAGGACAGCAAGGTCATCGTCGCCATCAACAAGGATGCCGAAGCGCCGATTTTCCAGGTCGCTGACTACGGTCTGGTCGCCGATTTGTTCCAGGCGGTGCCTGAATTGACTGCTGCTCTCTAAAATCCAAGATCTGTCACCGCAGAGCCACAGAGGGCGCGGAGAAAACGATAACGTAAAACAATTCGGGTGAGACAGGGCCATACGGTTGCCGAGATCGTCGTCATCGTGACGAATCCCGTAATTTTGGTTTCCTCTCTGTGCCTCTGTGGTGAAATTTTTCGTATCGCTTGAGGGAGTGGGAAATGTCTACATACGCAGCACCGATCCGCGACATGAAGTTCGCGGTCAAGGAATTGATCGGTCTCGACGATATTACCGGGTTGCCGGGTTGCGAGGACCTAACGCCGGATGTGGTCGATGCCGTACTCGAAGAAGCGGGGAAGTTCGCCACCGGCGTGCTCGACCCGCTGAATCGCGGTGGCGACACGACGGGCGCGAAGCTGAGCAACCATGCCGTGACCGCTGCACCCGGTTTTGCCAAAGCCTTCAAACAATTTTCCGAAGGCGGCTGGACCGGATTGAATTGCGATCCGCAATACGGCGGACAGGGTTTGCCGCACATCCTTTCCGCGCAGACCTCGGAGATGTGGAACTCGGCGAACATGTCGTTCTGCCTGTGCCCGATGCTCACGGCAGGCGTGGTCGCGTCGCTGATGCGCCATGGCTCGGACGCGCAAAAAGACACCTATCTGCCGAACCTGGTGACCGGCAAATGGACCGGGACCATGAATCTGACTGAATCGCAGGCCGGTTCGGATCTTTCCGCCGTGCGCGCCCGGGCGATACCCGAAGGCGACCATTTCCGCATTCACGGCACGAAGATCTTCATCACGTGGGGCGAGCACGACATGGCGGAGAACATCGTGCACATGGTGCTTGCACGCACACCGGATGCGCCGGAAGGCGTGAAAGGCATCTCGTTATTCGTCGTACCGAAATTCCTGGTCAACGCCGACGGCAGCCTGGGCAAACGCAACGATGTGAAATGCGTTTCCATCGAACACAAGCTTGGCATTCACGGCAGCCCTACCTGCGTGATGGCTTACGGCGACGCCGACGGCGCGGTCGGCTACCTCATCGGCGAAGAGAATCGCGGACTGGAATACATGTTCACCATGATGAATTTCGCGCGGCTCGAAGTCGGCATTGAAGGCGTGGCGATCGCCGAACGCGCCTATCAGCATGCGCTCGACTACGCGCGCAGTCGTGTCCAGGGCAGGGAGATCGGCGTAAAGAACGGCGATCGCGTCAGCATCATCCATCACCCGGACGTGCGCCGCATGCTCATGAGCATGAAGGCGCAGACGCAGGCCATGCGCGCCCTGGCAACGCTGGCATCCGCCCATCTGGACAAGGCATTGCTGCATCCGGACAAGGCGGAGCGCGCCAAAAACCAGGCGATGTTCGATTTGCTGACGCCGGTGGTAAAGGGCTGGTGCACCGAACAGTCCATCGAAATCGCGTCAACGGGCGTGCAGATCCATGGCGGCATGGGTTTCGTCGAAGAAACCGGCGCGGCGCAGTATCTGCGGGATGCGCGCATCACGACAATCTACGAAGGCACCACCGGCATCCAGGCCAACGATCTGGTCGGCCGCAAGGTCGCCTATGAGAAGGGCGCCACCATCAAACTGCTCCTTGCGCAGATGCGAGGCTTCGATGCAGAAATGGCAAAGGTCGGCCATCCCGGTCTCGCCGTGATCCGGCGCTCGCTGGCCGAAGGTGTGGCCGCCTTGTCCGAAGCGACCGACTGGCTGCTCGCCACGTTCCCCGGCAACATGAAAGCGGCGTCCGCCGGGGCGGTCCCGTTTCTGAAACTGTTCGGTACCGTGGCCGGCGGCTGGCAAATGGCGCGGGCGGCATTGATCGCAAAAAACCGGCTGGATGAAAATAGCGAGGATTTCGATTTCTATCGCGCCAAGATCGGCACGGCGCGCTTTTATGCGGAACATATCCTTCCCCTGGCCGTGGCCTACAAGCAGGAAATCGTGCACGGCTCGAGCAGCGTGCTTGCGCTCGAAGAGGCCCAGTTCTGACGCAGTAGCGCGAAGTGGCGCGCAACAGAAGGGGAGATGAAACGCAGCCTTGAATGCTGCGTTTCTTTTTTGCGCCACCGCAATTTTCCCGCCATAGCAATTTTCCGTTGACAAGCCTTCCCTGCCTGACGATGATTCAAACGTTCGTTTGAATCATCTTGTTGGCTGCATATTTTGGGAGAGGGCCGTTCCGGAACGTGCCGGAATGCAAGCGCAATGGCCGAAATCAGGAACCAGACAACCGATACCAGACAGAAAATTCTTTGCGCCGCGGAGTCCCTGTTCATGCAGCAGGGCTACGCTGCGACTTCGCTGCGGGGCATAACCGCAAAGGCCGGGGTCAATCTCGCAGCGGTCAATTACCATTTTGGTTCCAAGGAAGCGCTGATCCGCGAGGTGTTCGAGCGTCGCCTCGGCCCCCTGAATGCGGCGCGAATTGCCCATCTCGACAAACTGGAGGCCGCTGCCCGAGGGCGCCCGCTGGGTATCGAGCAGATCATCGAAGCCATTGTCGCGCCGGTCTTGCACGTCAGCAAGGAACCACTGCCACGCGGGACGATTTTCCTGCAGCTGCTTGGGCGCGCCTTTTCCGAGCCCGCCGATACCTTGCGCGAAATCCTTCCCGCCCAGTATCGCGAGGTGGTCATCCGCTTCAAACAGGCACTGACGAGGTCGTTACCGGACATGCCGGACCAGGAACTGACCTGGCGCATGCACTTCATGTTCGGCACCTTGTCCTACACCATGGCCGGCGATGACGCATTGAAGCTGATTGCGACCTGCAACCTGGAAGACGGTGACGACGCGGATGCCATCATGCGCCGGTTGATTCCCTTCCTCGCCGCCGGATTGCGGGCGCCGCTGCCTGCCTTGCAAATCAAGCGCAGTCTGCCGGGTCGAAGAGCGGCATGAAGCGCCACCACGAATTGGAAAGAGGGGCAAGAACATGAACGTCATTTTCTGGGTGGCCGCCGCCGTGGCCGCATTGTGGATACTCGCCTACATTCGCGCGGGGGCCGTGGCGTGGACCATCGGCATCGGCGCTTACCTCGGGGCCTTGACGCTGTGGTCGGGAGCGGGCGGTGCGACAAAGGCCGGACTGTGGACGCTGTTCCTGATCGCCGCCGCTTTGCTGATGGTGCCGCAATTGCGCCGCGCACTGATCAGCGATCCGCTGCTCAACTGGTTCCGCAAGGCGCTGCCGCAGGTTTCGCAGACCGAGCAGGAGGCGCTCGACGCCGGTACGGTATGGTGGGACGGCGAATTGTTCAGTGGTCAGCCGGACTGGCACAAATTATTCGGCACCCCAAAGCCGCGGCTCACACCGGACGAACAGGCTTTCCTCGACGGCCCGGTCGATGAGCTCTGCCGCATGTGCGACGACTGGGAAATTACACACGAGCTGAACGACCTGCCGCCGGAAGTCTGGCAGTTCATCAAGGATCGCGGTTTCCTCGGCATGATCATTCCGCGCCAGTACGGCGGCTTGGGATTTTCCGCCTATGCGCACTCGCAGGTCGTGCAAAAACTGGCGACGCGCTGCGCCACGGCCTGCGTTTCGGTCATGGTGCCGAATTCACTGGGGCCGGCGGAACTGCTGCTGCATTACGGCACCGATGAACAGAAGAACCTGTACCTCCCGCGCCTGGCCAAAGGCCTGGAGATGCCCTGCTTTGCCTTGACCGGTCCGGAAGCCGGTTCGGATGCAGGCTCGATTCCGGATTTCGGCGTGGTCTGCAAGGGCTTGCACGAGGGCCGCGAAGTGACCGGCATCCGCCTGACCTGGGAAAAGCGTTACATCACGCTCGGGCCGGTGGCCACGCTCCTCGGCCTTGCATTCAAGTTGCACGATCCCGACGGCCTGCTGGGCGGCAAGGAGGACATCGGCATTACGCTGGCTTTGATCCCGACCAGGCATCCCGGCGTGAACATCGGCCGGCGCCATTTTCCGCTGAATGCCTCGTTCATGAACGGGCCCAACTCCGGCAAGGATGTCTTCATCCCGATGGACTGGGTCATCGGCGGGTGGGAATATGCCGGCCAGGGCTGGCGCATGCTAATGGAGTGCCTTGCAGCCGGACGCTCCATCTCGCTGCCATCGTCGAGCGCCGGCGCGGCCAAGCTGGCGCTGCGCACGACCAGCGCGTACAGCCGGGTTCGCAGCCAGTTCAAGATATCCATCGGCAAGTTCGAGGGCATCGAGGAAGCGATGGCGCGCATTGCCGGCAATACCTATGCGATCGATGCCGCACGGACCATGACCGCGGGGGCGATCGACCTCGGTGAAAAACCCTCGGTGATTTCGGCCATCGTCAAATACCACTGCACCGAGCGCGGACGCCAGGTGATCAACGATGCAATGGATGTGCACGGCGGCAAGGGCATCTGCCTCGGTCCGAATAATTATCTTGGCCGCGCCTATCAGCAGATTCCGATCGGGATCACCGTGGAAGGCGCGAACATCCTGACACGCAGCATGATGATCTTCGGTCAGGGCGCGATTCGCTGTCATCCCTATGTCTTGCGGGAAATCGCGGCGACGCGCAACGAAGATCCGATGCGGGCCGGGGACGACTTCGACGAGGCCTTCTGGGATCACGTGCGCTTTGTCGTCTGCAACGCGGCGCGGTCGTTGTGGCAGGGCGTGACCGGCGCAAAAACGATCAGCGTGCCCGGCGCGCCGGAACTGCGTTCGTACACGCGCCAGCTCACGCGCCTATGCGCAGGCTTCGCCTTCGCGGCCGACGTGGCGATGTTGTTCCTCGGCGGCGACCTGAAGCGCCGCGAAAAACTGTCCGCCCGCCTGGGCGACATCCTCAGCCAGCTTTACATCGCATCGACTGTCCTGAAACGCTTCGAGGATGATGGCCGGCCGCGCGCCGACCTGCCGCTGGTGAAATGGGCACTGGAAGATTGCCTGAACCGGATCCAGGACGCGTTCTACGGCGTGTTCGAGAATTTCCCGAGCCGCGTCACCGGCTGGTTGTTGCGTGTGATGGTGTTTCCGTTCGGCAAATCCTTTGCACCGCCCAGGGACTATCTGGGTCACCAGATATCCAAGTTGATGCTGGAATCCTCGCCGACGCGAGAGCGCGTGACCTCCAATATGTTCGTAATGCGCCATGAAGACGATCCGGTCGGGCGCCTGGAACTGGCGTTGCTGGCCGCTCCGGCTGGCGAAGCAACGGAAGGCAAGATCCGCAGCGCGATGAAGGCGGGCGTGATCACAGGTTTGACCGAGCCTGCACGCGTCGCGTCGGCCGTGGAGAAAGGCATCATCAGCGCAGCCGAGGCGGCCCAGTTCCAGCAATTCAGTGCATTGCGCCACGGCTGCATCATGGTCGACGATTTCCCGCACGACATCGGCCGCCTGCAGGCAACGCGCGAGCCGGCAAGCGTGACGCCGTTCGGCAGCGCCTCGCATAAGACCGCAGCATGAGCGAAGTCGTAAAGCTTTCCGTGGCGGGTGGCGTTGCCACCATCGCGCTCAATCGCCCTCATGTGATGAACGCGATGGATGGCGAGATGATGCAGCAATTGCGTCCCGTCGCCGAAGCGGTGGAGAAAGATTCGGCCGTCCGCGCCGTGGTGTTACGCGGCGAGGGCGGCGCATTTATGGCGGGGGGAGATGTTGCCGTCTTCCATCAGCATCTCGCTGAACTGCCGGAACTGATCGTGACCTGGGGGCGCGAAATGCACGCGGCCTTTCTGGCGCTGCGGCGCATGGGCAAACCGGTTCTTGCCAGCGTGCATGGTGCGGTTGCCGGCGCCGGCTTCAGCCTGATGTGCGCCGCCGACCTTGCGATCGCCGCTTCTGATACCCGTTTCACGCTCGCGTACGCAAACATCGGCGCCAGTCCGGACGGCGGCAGCACTTATTTCCTGCCACGGCTCGTCGGCTACAAGAAAACCATGGAATTGATCATGCTGCCGGACCGCTTCGACGCGGAGACCGCGCGCCAGCACGGGCTGGTGAATTGGGTAGTGCCGGGCGACAAACTCGCTGAGGAGACCGCGAGCATTGCCCAGCGCCTCGCTGCGGGACCGACGCACGCTTACGCGGAAGCCAAGCGGCTGGTCAATCAGTCCCTGGATCCGATGGCCGCGCAAATGGAGCAGGAGCTGCAGGCGTTCTCCCGTTGCGCGCGCGGCGCCGATTTGACGGAGGGTGTGACCGCATTCGTGGAAAAACGAAAGCCCGTTTTCAAGGGCGATTGAAACGCATTGAACGCCGCGGTTGCGAAGGGAACAAAATATCGAGCAAAAAAACGGAAGAAATCGGTCCTTACTCAATTCTAGTGAGTAAACCTCATCCAATTATCCAGGCACCCAAAACGGCGGCCGTCGAAATTTCTACACACCCGTTCTTTTCTTGTCGCTAAATGTCGGGGCCTCCTCGTTTTCGGCAGGTCAGTCGCTGCCTAGTGTAGTGTCCAGAAAATAACTGGACAATCCATGCGGACTACGCTATGCTGGAATGGTGCCGCGATCGACGCCAGCTCTCCAACTCAAAGCAGC
>JAYVMZ010000319.1:0-11759 GCA_043758735.1 Betaproteobacteria bacterium | reverse complement strand
CATGTTGTAGCTCCCTCTCTCACCCCGGTTAGCTACAATTGGCCCCTCTGAAACCCCCGCCCCGCCTCACTGGGCGGGGTTTCTTTTCTTCAAATCCGGGCTAAAACAATAACATCTGGTTTGCTTTGACGGCCTTTTCCTGAAAAAGCGGCATTCCGACCAGCAGCTTCATGCTCGCAAACTGCTTTTCGGTCACGCTCAGGCAGCGTACCGATCCTTCAGGCGGCAGATTGTCGACCAGGCGTTTCGTGTGCTTTTCTTCCGCATCGTTTCCGTTCAGGATGCGCCCGTACACCGAAAACTGGATCATGTCGTAGCCGTCGTTGATGAGAAAGCGCCGGAATAACGTATAGGCCCGACGTTCGGCCTTGGTAACGACCGGAAGATCGAAGAATACGAGTATTCGCATATAGCGCCTCGTCGCGATGCTCATGCCTCATGACTCCCGCAGGTGCTGGCGCAGCCCGATGAGCGCGGGCAGTTCCAACAGGGTTTCGTTGCCGCCGTCGTAAACGCGCGCCAAGCTCTCGACCGCGTGCTCGATGGCGTCAAGGGCGGACATCACGCCACGCGTCATGGACATATCTACGTTGAGCAGGCTGACCAATGCTGCTTTGTGGTCCGGCTGCAATTCAACATCGTCCGGCACGCGGTGCTTCGCAATATACAGATCGACAAGCGGGCGGAACGGCTCGATCAGGTCATCGGCAAGGTTGAAGGCATTTTGCTCGCTGGCGTGGAACAGTCCTATCGAGGGCAGCAGTCCGTGGGCGACCAGCCCGCGCGCTATCGTTCCCCGCAGCACTGCATATCCATAGTCCAGTGCCGCATTGGTCCATTGCTGGCCTGTCCGTCGAAAAGTCTTTCCGAATAGTTTCGAAAAGTAGAATGCGGCGGCTTGCCCCTCCATGTTTTCACTGTCTCCGGAGCGCACTCGACGGACGTACGAGTCCAGACGATCCGCGCCTTCGGTCTGGGTCAGCTTGAGGCAGGCTGCTTGGTTGCCGATCTTCCTGCGTACGATGGCGGCCCAGGCCTGCTTGGCGACCGGGCGCGGTAGATCGAATTGAAGACGTAACCACCGGGTGGCGCGCGAATGTGGCAGGAATGGAAGAAAAACGCCGCTGGGATGATGTGTATCGCCCGTTGCGAACAGACTGATCCCGTATTCGCCGCAGGCCGAAAGCACCGGATGGGTGAGTGTGATCTCGCGGTGGTTGAGCACTATCACCGCGATATCCTCAAAAGGTACGAAAGCTGTCTGCTCCTGTTCGATGGCAAGCGAAAAATGCTCGCGCTTGAGCTTGGCCGGGCGGGATATGACGACGCTACGCCAAGTCACGACGTTCCTCAGCCGGTGCGAGGTAATTGTTGCCGAGAATATCGACGTTGAATTTCTCGACATTCAGTGCGGTTTTTACCCCTATGCTGCGAATCAACCCATCCTTGCCTACTTGATGATTGCGATCATGAGCCCAAAGATGGATGGCACCAGTTGAGCGATCACAGCCCGCAAAATACCCAAAGCGCACCTCTTGTCTCAGCGTTACGCGCACCAAATCGTTTGGATAAACGGAAAAGCTGAATGCATAACCACCATCAATCAAAGTCCATTCGTTTTCATCTTTGCCTCCGACAATCGCACGATCTGGCAATCCGACAACACTGTGATGAACATACACGGGTACAAGATAAAACTTGCCCGCTTTGCTGAACACATCGACGCGTAGCATGGTGTCGTTCTTGGCGATGCCACCGCGTATCGGGATGCCGGAAAGTTTATCGATTACCATCGTGACGGTACGCACCACTGGACCGGTGGGGTTCCCGTCGTGGTCGGGTTTGCGCAATGGGTTGTCCGGCGGGAATGCCTTGTCGCCCTTACCACCATGTTGATCGAGCCGGGCGCGGATGGCCGCATATAGCTTTTCGTTACGATGCGGATCGATCAGCTTGTCGAGATCGCTTATCTTCAGGTTGCTCAGTGCCACCTTCTGCGTTACGCCGCCTTGCGCTTTCAATCGCTCCGGCTGGCCGTAAATGGTGTCCTTGTGCGCTGCGCCACTATTACGGCGTTGCGGCGCGCGCGAGACGAATAACGGTCGTAGGGAATCGAACGCATCCGACGGGTAAGTGCCGAGCCTTTCCACCTCCGAGCGCAGCAAGGCCGGATCGTCAATCTTCAAGCGCGCTTGCAATTCATCGCGGAAGTGCGGCCACGGATCGGGGAAATGTTGGCGCAATTGCTGGAACATCGCCGGATTGACGATTTCGCCCGTCTGAACGTCCACGAATCCTTCGCTTACCTGATCCAGTTCCTTGCGTCGCGAGTAGTCGGACAGACGTTTGACCATGCCGTGACTACATGCGGCCACTACGGCAGCATCGAGCGCGTGATGACGATCGCTTTCTTCGCGCAATTTGATGAGCCCCCAGCGAGCGCGCAGGAAAGAAGTCATCTGACCGCTGAGCACCACGCAGCGCTTCGCCTCGCTGCCTTCGGCGAGTTGCAGGTAGCGTTCGACGAAGTTCTTGAAGAAGCGGCAGATGTAACGGGTATCGTTGAGATTGCGTTCCCTGAACTCTTCCGCTTCCTTTTCCCCGAAATCTTTGCGCAGCAAGCGGCTACGTTTGGCAAGGCGATAAGCCTTGGTTGATTCAACGAACGCGACGAATTGCCGCCAGTGCAGGCCGTTCTCCATTCCGTCCTTACGCTTGAAATACTCGAACGGCGTCAGGTTGCCCTTGTCGCGATTCTCTTTGCCGTGCACCAACACCTTGTTGTTCTTGCTGTCGTCGAAACTGCGCGAGTAGGGCAGGGCGTGATCGACTTCAACATAACCGGCTTCGAACAAACGGTGAACATCAATCGGTTCGATCGAGTACGCGCACTTGCCTTGCTGTTCCCGATAGAGTTGCCACTTCTCGAAGTCCTTGCCCTTCGGTGCGCCAACGATACTGAAATTTTGCACGAATAGAGTTTTGTCTTTCTCGTTGCGGTCGCGGAATTCTTCCTGTGCCTTCTTGACTTTGTTGCGTTCGTCGAGGGGGTGCGATAGATTCCGCGCCATTTCGATATGCACCGCGTGTGGAGACCCGTATTCGTGGATGAGGGCATTCACCACCTTACGCGCCTGATTAAGTGCGCGTAGTACCACCGGGTTGCGCGGGATGTCCATGTCGTCGCTGAATACCATACGCCCATCCTTGTCGCGCCCGGAGTAGAACGGCGGCAGGTATTTATGTTCGCCTTCGCCGATAATATTTAGTTGGCTGTGGTGGCCGTATTCCGGAATGTTGGCTACGGCTTCGTCATAACGCTGACCTTGTTCCATGAGCGGCACGATCCGTAGCAGCGCCTTGAGTGACAGGGCGTGGAACTTGTCGAAGCGAATGTCGAGCAAGATATCGACCATCTTCTCGGCGTTTGGCAAGGGCAGTTTGCGCAACTCGGCTTCAACCTCGTCGTCGTCCTTGTACACGCTCAACACCCAGGCGATCCGATTCAGCAGTTCTGGATTGCCATCCAGAGCGGCAACCGAGATTTTCTGCCACTCGGTTTCGAGTCCCGCGTCTTTCAGTGTCTTGCGCAGTGTTTGCCAAGCTGGAATCTTGATTAGTTTCTCGGTTTCCGGGTCTTTGGCTTTTTCTTCAGTCTTTTGTTTTTCGCTTGGATAGGAAAGTCCGGTAATACGGAACGAGTCTGGCAAGCATCCGGCCTTCACTAGTGCGCTGCGCAGTTGCTTGTAGGTGAAATCACCGGCTTGTTGATAGGGAAGCGGCAAAACGATCTGCCGCTCCTGCTCGGTCAGCGGGCGAGTGCTGCCATCTACTACAAGGCGCAGATTGTTGAGACGGGTGAGCCAGACATGGCGCTCTGCGGTAAAGCTGGCTTTGGGGGCACGGTACTCGTCCTTCTCGAAGGTGCAATGCCCAAGCATTTTCAGCAGATCTTTTCCCGCGAGTGCGGGCTTCTGAGTCCAGAACAAGCCGTTCTTGCGGTCGAGGATCGCCGCTTCCAATTTTGTGCTTATGTGTGGATTGCCAAGTTCGCGCTGTCGCTTGAATAGCAGCGCGAACTCGCCGCTCAGCAGGACGCGGGAGAGGGCCTTGCCATAATCGCCTTGCTTGTTGCGCTGAGCATTGGGAAATTCCGCCAACATCATCTCGGCAGCACTACGATAGTTCTTCTCTTGCATCAATTTCTTCGTGCCTGCGAGTCCTTGCTTGACCTTGCCGCCTTCGCTCTTGCTGTCGTTTTTCGCCGCTTTTTCTTCCGCGCGGCTGAGCCAGTGGAAGCCTCGATGTTTGCACAGGTGGTAGATCACCCGCGCCCATTCCTCAGCGCTCAGTTGACGGTCAAGTCCGTCAGTCCGAAGTTTCCACAGCGAATAGTGAAATGGTATTTGCGCTCGAAACATGCTGGCATCCTCGATCAAGCCTTCACGCTTCAGTAGCCTTGCCAGCTTGGTCAGTCGCCAGGCGCGTCGCCGTAGACGGCGGCGCATTAGGCGAGCTGCACGACGCACCAAATTCAGGGAATCGCCTTCTTTGGCGGTTTCCGCCTTGTCGAAGCAGCGCACGCCAAGGTCGATAATGCGGTCTTCACCCAGTACGGCCCACCCGACCGAGGCGATGCCGATATCGAGTCCCAGGGTGAATGGACCTTCTGCCTTGACAGGCATAGTTACCTCCTCAATACTGCTAGGCGTTGTGGCTAACCGGGGTGAGAGCCGTTGCTACAATAAAGAATCGAAAGATTCTGTATCCGCCCGATGGGGAAACCCATCGGGCTTTTCATTTTCTGGCTGGCGAACCGCAATTGCAAGCAACGGTGGTGAATATCCAATTGGCCACCGCTCGTCGCCGGGCGATTTGTCCCCCTTGCCCTTGGATCGGTTCTTATTCCGGACTCCTGAAACCATTCAGTTCGCATTGACGGGCGTCTTTATTTGGGAGAAGGTTTGCAGATTATGGGTGCGCAACGTAGCTGCGGGTTATGCTGGGTTCGCGCGCAGGAAACAATTTGAAACATACCCACGTGGGGTCGCGGCTCGAAGGCCGCGTTGAAATCAGGAGTCAGACGACAATGATCCAGTCCAACTTTTTTCAAGGGCGCAGGAGTTTTTCCCTGGTCCTGATCTGCGCAATGCTGGGAGCCTGCGGCACCATGCAGAAGAGCAGTACGGGTTCGGGAGAACAGACTGCGGCGCCGATTTCCGAAGCGTCGAAATCAGCGGATGGAACGAAGGCGGCGGGCGGCTCGACAGCTAATACTTCTCCATCTGCTTCGCCATCCTCGGGTGCGGCCCGGCCCGGTTCGCCGCCCAAGCCCGCGGGCGCCGCCGGCGGGAACAGCGGCACCCTGCAGGGTTCATCCGATAGCGGCAAGTCCGCTGCCGCAAACGAAGAGGAAGCGCAGCTCAAGCGCCAGCTTGCCGACCAGGATGCGCAGATCAACAAGCTTCGCGTGGAACAGGAGGCGGAAGCCGCACGCGAAGAAGCCGAAGCGGCAAAAATGCGCGAGCATCAGGTTGCGGCGGCGGGGGCGACCGGGCAGGAACCGGCCGCGGGAGCGGCTCCAACGTCCGCTTCAAACAAAGGGCAGGACGAGGCAGCCGTGTTTCCGGCGAATGCCAGCGCGGCCGAATCCGGCAGCACCGAGGCGGCGGTGCAGCGTGCCGCCGAACGCAGCGTGTATTTCGGCTATGACCAGTCCACGGTGCCGGAAAAATACGACGACATGCTGCTCGCCAATGCGGCATGGCTGAAAGCGCATCCGGACGTGAAAGCGGAAGTTCAGGGGAACTGCGACGAGCGCGGCAGCCGCGAATACAACCTGGCGCTTGGCTCGCGCCGCGCCATGGCGGTCAAACGGGCGCTGGAACTGGCCGGCGCTGATGGCGGCCGTATCGCCGCCATCAGCTACGGTTCGGAGAAACCGGTCGCCACTGGCAAAGACGAGGATAGCTACAGCAAGAACCGCCGTGCGGACATCGTTTATTGAGCGCACGGCACGGATGAGATTTTTACTTCCTGCGGGCTTGGTCCTCGCCATGGCCGGCTGCGCCACGGAGGACCAGTTGCGCCAGACCGAGGCGCAGCAGGGCCAGGTCGTGCAGGGGTTGCGCGCCGACGCGACTCGCAGCGAAAGCGGGATCGCGGAGTTGCGCGCCGAGATCCGGCGCACGCAGGATTCGCTGCATGGACTGGAGGTCGCCCTGACCGACGCGCGAGCCCGATCGGACGCGGCGAAGGTCCAGGCCGACAATGCACTGGCCACTTCCCGGGAATTCCTCGCCAATCTGATCGCAGCGCGCGAGGAGCAGCGCCGCCAGCTCGAACAGAACGGCGCAATTTTTGCGGAGGTCAGGCGCAAATTGGCCGATCTGGATACGAGGTTGCAGGCCCAGCAGCAGGTGCTGGAAAAAAACGCCGCCGTGCTCACCGACGGCACCCGCCGCCTGTATGCAGTCGAGGCGGGACTGCAGGAGGCCGGTCGCCGCTCGACGCTGCTGGAGGCGAAGGCAAAAACCGGGCAGGAGACCGATGATGGCCTGACCCGTCAACTCACCACCATGCGCAAACAGGTCGAAGAAACCCGCGCCGTGATTACTTCCGAAGGCCTGCTGCAGATGATGCGCGGCCTGGAAGACGTGAGACGCAATTCAGTGTCGTTGCGCGGATCGATCGACGAATTGCAGAAAGCGCAGGCGGATTCCGCGAACCAGATCCGCAATTTCTACTTTGACCTGGATTCACGCATCCAGGCCCTGAAGCAGAAAAAACCGGCGCATGAGGCCAGCGTGAGTGCGCCGGCAGTATCCGAGCCGGCGCCGGAGGGTGAGAGGCATCCGGTCACGCAGTAACGCAGGAGCAGGACTCGGGACGAAGGACTCAGGACTAAGCGAGAACTACGATTAACGGCCTCTGAATTTACTGAGTCCAGAGTCCTGCTTTTTTACCAGCTCCCGCTCGCCCCTCCACCCCCCGACCTCCCGCCTCCGCCGGAAAATCCTCCTCCGCTCGAGAATCCTCCCCCGCTGCTGCTACTGCCGCCGGGACGGATGGTCATGCCGCCGATCTGGGTGACCCCCTTGGTCTTCAGTTCGTCCTTCGCCTTCAGGTACCAGGGCATGCGGGCGATGACGATTTTGGCGATCGGGTAGACCACTGCATAAGTACCGATGATGACCAGGGCGGCAAAGCTGCCGAAGATTGCCAGCGGAAACACCGACCAGAATGGGATTAGGAAAACGTACATGAACCAGCTCATCCCCCCGGGGGTGACAATGCCGATGAACGTGAACAGGCCGATGATGCCGAATACAAACAGGCTGACGAGGATGCGCTCGGGCCAGGGCATGGGCGCCGGATCGACGTGAAATCCGGATGCGGACCTGGCAGGCGCGGCCCATTCCGCGTCCGCGGCGGTCAGTTGCCTGCCCTCGAGGATCTGGATGATTGCCGTCGCGCCTGCCTCCACCCCGACGTCGTAGTTTCCCTCGCGGAAGCGCGGCGTCATGAGGTTGCGGATGATGCGGTCGGCGTCCGCGTCGGTCAGGGTGCCTTCGAGGCCGTAACCTACCTCTATGCGCATGCGGTGTTCCTGCGGGGCGACGACGACCAGCACGCCGTTGTCCTTTTCGTGGACGCCCAGTTTCCAGCTTTCGAAGATGCGCACGGCAAAATCCTCAATGCTTTCCGTACCGATGCCGTTGATGGTGAGCACCACAATCTGGTTGCCGGTGGTCTGTTCGTGCGCCTGCAGCATGCCGGCAATGCGTGCGCGCGCGGGCGCGGTCAGGATTTCGGCCTGGTCGACGACGCGACCGGAGAGATAGGGAACGGCCAGGTCGTCGGCCGCGGCTAATCCGAAGCCGCCGAGCCAGAGCAGTGACAGCATGCGCAGGGCGTGCCTCATCGTCCGTTCCTCACTTCCACCACCGCATTGGGCAATTCGTTGCTCGTCCCGGGGCCACAGAATCCGCGTTCGAGCAGCATGGCCTCCAGGCTGCTCAGGCCCGTGCGCAGCGCAGTCGCCGTGCCGGTGTGCCGCAGCAGGAAGGTGATGCGCCCGGTCAGTGCGGCCCAGTCGGGGGTGCCGATCCGCCCGTCGAATCCTTCGTCGGCCAGGATTACCACCTTGCGCTCGAACAGGCTGACGAGCACCAGCATGCCGACGCGCCCGCGCGTGCGGTCCAATCCACGCTGGAAGTACAGCGATTGGGCGAACTGCACGACCTCGACATCGCGCCGGATGCGGTCCACGAACAGGCGCGCGAACGGCGAATACAGGACGGCAAGCAGCGCAAGCAAAGCGCCGCCGATCAGTATGACCAGGACATGCCAGGTCCGCGAGTTGTCGGCGCTCCAGCCGCCCTCCGACAGCTGCCAGATGACGCATGCCAGCGCCGCCACGCCCGTGCCGAGGGCGAAAGCTTTCCATGGCGCTTCGGCATAGGAATCGGATTTGCCGACGACGACGGTGACCACTTGCGTCCCGGTCCGGGCTTCGAGTGCGGCGACGCGACTGGTGATGTCGGTTCGTTCTTGTTCGGTCAGTTGCATGCTTGGTTATGCGCGCGGAATGGCTGCCGGGACGCGTATTGTGAACGTGTTGGCGCCGGTTCAGGAAGCAATTCTCGACCGGGAAAACCCCCGGCCGACAGGTCGCCGTCGGCGGCGAACCATGACGTGCGCGTCGCAAATGCGCAACGCCTCCCTATGAGAAACGTGCATTCTCCGATTGACAACACACTCTCCTCTCGGCATTCTCTGCACGCCGTGCCTTTGCTTCTGGCAAGGCAACGCAATTTCAAAGCAAATTTCAGATACGTGCAAACTCAATTGGAGGCACCACGATGGCCGCAAAGAAAAAGACCGCTGCGAAGAAACCCGTAAAGAAAGCCCTGAAGAAAGCCGCGCCGAAGAAGGCTGCTGCGAAGAAACCCGCGAAGAAGGCTGCTGCGAAGAAGCCTGCTCCGAAGAAAAAGGCATCCGGCGCCAAGCGCAAGCCGAATGCGGCTTTCATGAAGCCGATGACGCCCAGTGCGTCGCTCGCCGCTGTGATCGGCAGCACGCCAGTGCCGCGCACCGAGGTGACCAAAAAACTGTGGGCCTACATCAAGAAGAACGATCTGCAGGACAGCAAGAACCGGCGCAACATCAATGCCGACGACAAGCTGAAGGAAGTCTTCGGCGGCAAGAAGACCGTGTCGATGTTCGAGATGACCAAGCTCGTCGCTGGCCACCTCAAGTAAGCTTCTTGCGTTGATTTTCGGCAGACCGGACCGGCGAGGCCGGCCCGGTTGCCGATCCGGCTGCTGCCGCAGCCCGGAGTGGGTCCACCCTGCCTTAAGGCCCGGAGGAAAGAACCCCGGCCCACCGACTTGCCGCCATCCGCGCGGAAACGTTAGCAGGCTGTCCCTGTCGTATTGTTCCTGATTCCGATAGCGGAGAAAAACATGCTTGAAACCACGCGCCTGTCGTTGCTGCTGATTGGCCTCACCATGCTGTGTTCGGCCGCGGCCGCGGAGGACCTGGTGGGCAAGATGGGGGACGCCGAACTGCACAGTTCCGAACTCAAGACGATCCTGGATGCGCAGCCGCCGGATGCGCGCCGCCAGCTCGCGACCGACCCGGCGGCGCTCGAACGCCTGGTGCGCGGTGAACTGATGCGCAAGGCGGTGCTCACCGAAGCCAAACAGAAAGGCTGGGACAAGCGCCCCGAGCTGCAGCCGTTGATCGAAAGGGCGCGCGACCAGGTTATCGTGAGTTCCTTCGTTGGCAACGTCGCCAGGGCCGGTGACGGCTATCCCTCCGAAGACGAGATCAAGCAGTTCTACGAGACGAACAAGGCGCAGTTGCTCGGCCCCCCCCAGTTTCAGCTCGCGCAGATTTTCCTGCCGGCGGCCGAGGCGACCGACAAGGCGAAAGCCGAGGAATCAAAAAAGAAGATCGGCGAGCTGAGCGCAAAAATGGGCAAGAACGGCACCGACTTCGCGAAGCTGGCGAAGGAGAATTCGGCTCACAAGGAAAGCGCGGAAAAGGGTGGCGAGCTCGGCTGGGTCAGTGAAGAACAAATGGTTCCGGAAATCCGTCGCGCCGTGAACGGCATGGCCAAGGGCGAAGTCAGCCCCCCGATCAAAACCGCGGCCGGCTGGCACCTCATCAAATTGCTGGACAAGAAACCGGCGGCGACGCGCCCGCTGGCAGATATCCGTTCGCAGCTGATCGTGGCAATGCGCAATCGCAAATCGCAGGACATGGAGCGCGCTTACCTCGAGGCCCTGGCCATCAAGCTGCCGCCCACCATCAACCAGATCGAGCTCGGTAAGCTGCAAAGCGGAATACGCTGACCGGATGGCGCCGGCAATGCCCGGCGCAGCAGGGCCATAGTCGGGGGGGAGGGTGCCATGTTCGCCTGGATCGGGGAATTGTCGGGGCAGGAAAAAAAGACGCTGATCGCCGCCTACGGCGGATGGTCGGTCGATGCCTTCGACTTCATGATTTACACCTTCGTCATTCCCACGCTGATGGCCGCCTGGGGAATGAGCAAGGGCCAGGCTGGAATGATCGCCACCTCGGCGTTGCTGATGTCGGCGCTGGGCGGCTGGATCGCCGGCGCGCTGTCGGACCGCTTCGGCCGCGTGCGCATGTTGCAGATCACCATCGCCTGGTTTGCGTGTTTCACCTTCCTGTGCGGCTTCACCCAATCTTTCGAACAACTGCTGGTCGTGCGCAGCCTGCAGGGCCTGGGCTTCGGCGGCGAGTGGGCGGTGGGTTCGGTCATGATCGGCGAGATCATCCGCGCGGAACACCGCGGCAAGGCGGTGGGCACGGTGCAAAGCGGCTGGGCCATCGGCTGGGGAGCCGCCGCGGCAATGTTCGCCGTGTTCTTCACGCTGCTTCCCGACGACCTCGCGTGGCGCGCCCTGTTCTGGATCGGCCTGGCGCCGGCGCTGCTCGTGCTCTACATCCGCCGACACGTGAAGGACCCCGAAATCTTCACCGCTACGCGGGCACGAACCGCGACGCAACGCGCCCACTTCCTCGAGATCTTTTCGCCCGGACTGCTGCGCATCACCTTGCTTACGAGCCTCATGGCCACCGGCATGCAGGGCGGGTATTACGCCGTGACCATCTGGCTGCCGACCTATCTGAAAACCGTGCGCGGGCTGTCGGTGATCGGCACCGGCGGCTATCTCGCCGTGATCATCTCCGGCGCATTTGCCGGCTACCTTACGGCGGCCTGGCTTTCCGACCGCATCGGCCGGCGCAAGACCTTTTTCCTGTTCGCGGTGTGCTCGGCGCTGACCGCGGTGACCTATACATTGTTGCCAATCAGCGACACGCAGATGCTCGTACTCGGTTTCCCCCTTGGATTCTTCGTGTCGGGCAATTTCAGCGGCGTCGGCGCCTATTTCACCGAACTCTTTCCCAGCCGCGTGCGCGGTTCCGGGCAGGGCTTTGCCTATAACTTCGGACGCGGCATCGGCGCGCTGTTCCCCGCGCTGGTCGGATTCTTGAGCGCCACCATGCCGCTCGGCACGGCGATCGGCATGTTCTCCGGCTCCGCCTTCGTTGTGGTCATCGTTGCTGTATCGCTACTTCCCGAAACCCGCGGCAAGCAACTCGCCGTTTACGACTAAGGCGGTGTAAATAAATAAAGGTATCAACGAGATTGCGTACTGGTATGCTCTCTGAGCATGAGTGCACTATCCGAGTTGAGGCAGAAATTTCGTTCAGTATGGCCG
>JAYVMZ010000318.1:0-6858 GCA_043758735.1 Betaproteobacteria bacterium | reverse complement strand
CGCAGTCTCCAATGCCCCACCAACAGAACTCCGCCGGCCGGCACCACATCCCGAAGATGCGGCGTTGCGTGACGAACTGGGCCGAGTACGAGGCTGGGTTGCGCCGGCGTGGCAGCCTGACGATGTGGGTGACGGATGAGGCCATTGCGGCGTGGGCCGCGGCACCCCGTGCAACCCCCGGAGGCCAGGCCGCCTATTCCGACAGCGCGATCCAGTGACCTTGCCCCCGAAAAACGTATCCCTTGCTGAGTGTTTCGATGCAAGCAGGGAGAACGGAAATGACGAATACGACGAGGGCGCGGTACACGCTGGAGTTCAAACACGAGGCGGTGCGATTGGTCGAGGGTGGCCAGAGCATTGCGGCGGCGTCGCGGACGCTGGGCGTGGTAGAGCAGACGCTGTTCAACTGGGTCAAGGCCAAGAAGCTTGGCAAGCTCAAGGGCGCTGACAGCAAACCCGTGAGCGCCGAGCAGATGGAGATCAGCCGGCTGCGGGCCGAGTTGGCGCGCGTGAAGATGGAGCGCGATATCTTCGGAAAAGCGACAGCCGCTTGCGGCGGGGTAATTTACTGGGGACCGCACGCCCTGCCACAATACCATTGGGTACGTGTGCAGTTGCATCTCTGATGCTTCAACTCGCCACCACCTGGCCCATCGCTCCACCCGCGGCGTACTCACCACGCGGCGGCACCTCAAAACACCTGCGCATCGCTAGTTCTCGCAGATCCAGACCCTCACGACAATCTTGCACGGCACTAAAACGGGGCTGTGTGCACCGGTGCGGCGTGAAAATGTTCCTCGATATGGAGATCAGGATGAAATTCGTTTCCGCTTCAGTTCGCGTGATCGCGCTCGCGCTCATGCTCATGGCAAGCTCGGCTTCCGCGCAGGAAAAGATCCTTAAGTTTATTCCGCAGGCTGACCTTCGCATCCTGGATCCGATCGCGACCACGGCGTATATCACGCGCAACCACGGATACATGGTGTACGACACGCTGTTCGCGACCGACGCCCACTTCAAGATCCAGCCGCAGATGGTCGACAAGTGGGAGATGTCGAAGGACAAGCTGACCTACACGTTTACGCTGCGCGACGGGCTCAAGTTCCACGACGGCCAGCCAGTGCGCTCCGCCGATTGCATCGCGTCGCTGGAGCGCTGGGGCAAACGCGATCCGCTCGGTCAGAAGCTCGCGCAATCGACCGAGTCGTGGACCGCGGTGAACGACAAAACCTTCAAGCTCAAGCTTAAGAAACCTTTCCCGCTAACCTTGGATGCATTCGGCAAGCTATCGTCAATCCCTACGTTCATCATGCCCGAGCGCATCGCCAGGACCGACGCATTCCAGAACATCACGGAAGTGATCGGATCGGGCCCATTCAAGTTCGTGAAGGATGAATGGATGCCCGGCAGCAAAGTGGTCTATGTCAAGAACACTGACTACGTGCCGCGCAAGGAGGCGCCGTCGTGGGCGGCCGGCGGCAAGGTCGTCAAGGTGGATCGCGTCGAGTGGATTTACATTCCCGATCCGGCCACTGCTGCCGCGGCCCTGAACGCCGGCGAGGCCGACTGGTGGGAATCGATGCCACCCGACCTGATCCCGCTGCTGCGCAAGAACAAGGACGTGCGTGTCGAAAACATCGACCCGATCGGCGGCCTCGGCATGATGCGCTTTAATTTCCTGCAGCCCCCATTCAACAACCAGAAAATGCGCGAGGCGCTGCTCTACGTCATCGATCAACGGGACTATGTGCTCGCCTTTGCAGGTAACGAAAAAAATGGGGGCACGTGTTATTCGTTCTTTACCTGCGGAACACCGCTGTCCTCCGAAATCGGCGCAGAACCGCTGAAGGGCAAGCGCGATTTCGAACGCGCCAAGAAGCTGATCCTGGAGGCGGGCTACAAGGGCGAGAAGATCGTCATCATTTCGGCTACCGATCAGGCGATCATTCATTCGCAGTCCCTAATTACGGCCGAACTCTTTCGCAAGCTCGGGCTCAATGCCGAACTGCAAGCCAGCGACTGGGGTACGATGATCACGCGCCGCGCCTCCAAGGAGCCGGTCGAAAAAGGCGGCTGGTCCGTCTTCCACACTTGGTGGGGCGGGGCGGACATCGCCTCCCCGGCCGCCATGGCGATGGTCAATCTCGGCGAGAAATCCTGGATCGGCTGGCCCGCCGATCCGAAACTCGAGGAGCTGCGGCAGGCATGGTTCAACACGACCGATGCCGCCGCGAGCAGGAAGGCGGCGGACGCGGTGCAGCTCGAAGCCTTCAAGTTCGTGCCGTATATCACCACCGCGCAGTTCTTCATCCCGACGGCTTACCGATCGAATCTCTCCGGAGTAGTCCCAGCGCCGGTGGTTTTCCTCTGGAACGTCGAGAAGAAGTGAGGCGGCTGGCTGCCGTTCGCCTGCCATGATTGTCTACGTTATCCGCCGTATTGGAGCGACGTTCATCGTGATGGCGGTGGTCGCGCTGTTCGTGTTCTCGCTGCTGTTCCTGACGCCGGGCGATCCGGCTGCGATTATCGCTGGGGACACCGCCACCGCCGACGACATCAAGCACATCCGCGCAATGCTCGGCCTGGATGAGCCGTTCCTGGTGCAGTTCGGCGGCTGGGTCTGGCGGCTGCTGCACGGCGATCTCGGCACCTCGATCTTCACCAACCTCCCGGTCACGACGCTGATCGGGCAGCGCGTGCAGCCGACCGTATCGCTGACGCTGTTGACGCTCGTGATTGCGGTATTGATTGCGGTGCCGGCCGGGATCATCGCGGCCGCAAGGGCGGGCACCTGGACCGATCGGTTCGTGATGGGCTTCTCGGTGTTCGCGTTCTCGGTGCCGGTCTTCGTGCTCGCCTATCTGCTGATCAGCTTGTTCTCGATCCACCTCGAATGGCTGCCGGTGCAGGGCTACCGGCCGCTCAGCGAGGGCCTGTGGCCATGGCTGTCGCACTTGATCCTGCCGAGCATCGCGCTCGGCACGGTCTACATGGCGCTGATTGCCCGCATCACCCGCGCGGCCATGCTCGATATCCTGTCGCAGGACTATATTCGCACCGCCAATGCCAAAGGCCTCGCGCCTCGCGCCGTGCTGACACGCCACGCGCTGAAGAACGCCGGCGTGCCGATCATCACGGTGATCGGCATCGGCGTGGCGCTCCTGATCAGCGGCGCCGTCGTCACCGAAACGGTGTTTGCGATTCCGGGCATTGGGCGTCTCACGGTCGATGCGATCCTGCGGCGCGACTACCCGATCATCCAGGGCGTCATCCTGATTTTCTCGGGCATTTACGTGCTGATCAACCTGCTGGTCGATCTGTCGTACAGGCTGTTCGACCCACGTATCCGCTACTGATATGACCACAGCCATATGATATGACCACAGCCATACTCGCAGCGCCGCGGTCCATATCGCCAACCTGGCAACGCTTCCGCGACGCCTTGCGCCGGCATCCGACCGCGATCGTCGGCGCGGTCGTGCTCGTTGCAATGGTGCTGATCGCGCTCCTCGCACCCTGGCTCGCGACCGTCGACCCGCAGGCGATCTCGCCAATCCAGCGCCTCAGGCAGCCTTCGACCGAGCACTGGTTCGGCACCGACATGCTGGGTCGGGACGTATACAGCCGCGTCATCTATGGCTCGCGGATTTCATTGACGGTCGGCGTCGCGGTCGCGGCGCTGTCGATCGGGATCGGGCTCGCGATCGGGCTCGTCACCGGCTTCATCCGCTGGCTCGACGCAGTGGTAATGCGCGTAATGGACGGCCTGATGTCGATCCCGTCGGTGCTGCTCGCCATTGCACTCATGGCATTGACCAAAGCCAGTGTGGGCAACGTCATCTTTGCGATCACGCTGGCCGAGGTGCCGCGCGTCGTGCGACTGGTGCGCAGCCTCGTGCTCAGCCTGCGCGAGCAGCCCTACGTGGAGGCAGCCATAGCAGCGGGAACGAACTTGCCGCTAATCCTGCTGCGCCACATTCTGCCCAACACCCTGGCGCCGCTGCTCGTGCAGGGCACTTACATCTGCGCATCGGCGATGATCACCGAGGCGATCCTCTCGTTCATCGGCGCCGGCACACCGCCGAACATCCCGAGCTGGGGCAATATCATGGCCGAGGCGAGAAGCATGTTCCAACTCGCCAGTTATTTGATTTTTTTCCCGGGTGTATTCCTGTCGCTGACGGTGCTCGCGGTGAACCTGCTCGGCGACGGCATGCGCGATGCGCTCGATCCGCGTTTGGCGCGGCGGCTGTGATGAGTCCACTCCTGCAAGTCCAAGACCTCAAAACCCACTTCTTCACGCGCGATGGCATCGTGCGCGCGGTAGACGGCGTGTCGTTCTCGATCGACGCCGGCGAGACCCTGGCTGTCGTCGGCGAATCGGGCTGCGGCAAGAGCGTCACATCGCTTTCGATCCTTCGGTTGATCGCTTCCCCGCCCGGGCGCATCCTCGGCGGCAAGGTGCTGTTCGAGGGCCGTGATCTGCTGGCGTTGAGCGAGGACGAGATGCGCGCAGTACGCGGTAACGCGATATCCATGATATTCCAGGAGCCGATGACTTCACTCAACCCGGCGCTGACCATCGGACGCCAGATTGCCGAAAGCCTTGTACTGCACCGCGGTTTGTCGAAACGTGACGCGCTACAGAAAGCTGTCGTGATGTTAGGCAAGGTCCAAATGTCGGAGCCCGAGCGACGGGTGCGACAATATCCTCATGAATTGTCCGGCGGCATGCGACAGCGCGTAATGATCGCGATGGCGCTCGTCTGCGGTCCGCGGCTGCTCATCGCGGATGAACCCACTACCGCGCTCGACGTCACGATCCAGGCCCAGATATTAGAGCTCATGCGCGAGCTTGCCCGAGAGACGGGCGCGGCTATTGTTCTCATCACCCACGATCTGGGAGTCGTGGCGGAGATGGCACAGCGCGTTGTAGTGATGTATGGCGGACGCAAGGTTGAGGAGGCGCCGGTAGAGGAACTGTTCGCACATCCCCGCCATCCCTATACGCGCGGGCTGCTGGGATCCATGCCGCATCTGGGAGGTTCGGTGCGGGAGGGCGCGAGCAAGCGTCTGGTCGAAATTCCGGGCATGGTGCCCTCGCTCAAGGACGAACATCCGGGATGCTTGTTTGCGCCGCGCTGTCCAAACGTTATCGCGCGTTGCGCAAAGGAGGCTCCGCCTCTCGCTGCGCACGGCCCGGAGCACTGGGCGGCCTGTTGGAACCCGGTCGCATGAGCGCGCCAGGCGACACGCTGCTCGAGGTGGAAGGACTGCGAAAGCACTTCCCGGCCAAAACCGGCTTGTTCGCAGGCGCTGCGAAAGTCCTCGCGGTGGACGGCGTGAGCTTCCGGGTGCGTGAGGGCGAGACATTGGGGCTGGTCGGTGAGTCCGGATGCGGCAAGTCCACGACTGGCAAGCTGATTTTGCGGCTGCTCGACCCAACCGAGGGCGAGGTCCGCTGGCGCGGCAGGCGCATCGATCAGCTGAACCGGGCGGACATGCGTCCCGTGCGGCGCGAGCTGCAAGCGGTATTCCAGGATCCCTACTCTTCGCTCAATCCGCGCATGCGAGCGGCGGACATCGTCGCGGAGCCGATCCGCAACTACGAATCGCTGCCGGCCGCGGAGGTGCGCACGCGCACCGCTGATTTGTTCCAGCGTGTCGGGCTGCGCGCCGATCAGCTCGTGAAGTATCCGTACGAATTCTCCGGCGGTCAGCGCCAGCGCCTCGGCATCGCACGCGCGTTGGCCGTACGGCCGCGACTTATCGTGTGCGACGAGCCCGTGTCGGCGCTGGACGTGTCGGTGCAGGCTCAGGTGATCAACTTGCTGATGGACCTG
This sequence comes from Betaproteobacteria bacterium, assembly GCA_043758735.1. Lineage (GTDB taxonomy): Bacteria > Pseudomonadota > Gammaproteobacteria > Burkholderiales > JACQAP01 > JACQAP01. The sequence goes on along the minus strand of JAYVMZ010000318.1, from coordinate 1,015 downwards.
CAGGCCAACATGAATCTTTCCTATCTGTTCATCGCGCATGACCTTGCCGTGGTCGAACACATCAGCCACCGTGTTGCGGTGATGTACCTGGGCAAGATCGTCGAGATCGCGCCGAAGCGGACGATTTTCACGCGACCGCAGCATCCTTACACCGAAGCGCTGCTCGAAGCGGTACCCGTGCCGGACCCGGCCACTCGCAAACAGCGCCGCGTGCTCGGAGGCGACGTGCCGAGCCCGATCAATCCGCCGCCAGGTTGCCGATTCCACACCCGCTGCCCCTATGTTGAAGAGCGCTGCCGGCGCGAAGAGCCACTTCTACAGGAGGTGGCAAAGGACCAATGGGTCGCTTGTCACCTGCGGTCTGCAGTAAGTGCCGCATGATTCGTGCACATTACCTCCGAAGCGATTAGTTTGAAGCACGGGGTTGCTGGACCATGCCAGGTCGACCCGATTGCTGAGAAACAAGCGACTCGGAAACCTCATGGCTATCCTTTTCCAATCATTGGTACATGAAGCAGTACTGCGTTATCTCACAATCTATTACGAGGCCAAAATGTCAGTTAATAAATTGCGCGCCGCTGCATGCATCGTGTTCACGTCTACGTTTTTCAATGCCTCCGCAGCCGAACCGGTCAAGGTGGCTTATATCGGCGGCCTTTCCGGCCCAATGGCCTTGCCGGCGCTGGAAACCATGAAAGCATTTCAGGCCGCGACCGAGTTGGTCAATTCGCGGGGCGGGCGCCCGGCGGCAGGCAGTTCGAGATCGTGCCGTACGACAACAAGCTCAACGCGCAGGAGACGCTTGTCGTTCTCAGAAAAGCCATCGACGACGGCGCGCAATATGTTCTCGCAGGAACTTCGCTCACAGCCGCCGCGATCGGCGACGCGCTCTTGAAGCACAATGCCCGCAACCCAGATCAGGTGGCACTGCTGCTTGACTACAACGGGCAGGATCCGGCGCTTACGGAGTCGAAGTGCTCGTTCTGGCATTTCCGCATGACCGCCCATTCCGACA
>JAYVMZ010000317.1:0-3954 GCA_043758735.1 Betaproteobacteria bacterium | reverse complement strand
TTTGGTAATTATTTTCTGCTCCCCGGTCTTCACAGGCGAACGGAGAAGGGAAGGCGATCAGCTAACCCTTCGGCGGCGGAACATAACCAGAGGCTGCGTCGGCGCCCTGACCGAAGAAGTAGTTCTCGGTCTGCTCCAGAAGGTATTTGCGTGCCTTTGCATCCGCGAGGCTGAGCCTGTTCTCGTTGACCAGCATCTTCTGGTGCTCGAGCCAGCCCTTCCAGGCCTCTTTGGAAACATTCTCGAAAAGGCGCTTGCCCAGTTCTCCGGGAAAAGGGGGGAAATCCAGACCCTCCGCGTCCCGGCCGAGCTTCACGCACTTCACCGTTCTTGCCATTTTTTAACTATCAACAGGTTAGAGGGAATTCGCGATGCTTTGGTTACATCTTTGTGACAGCCGGTAATCGCGATAATTCCGCCCGATTATAGGCGGTCGCTGCGGGCTAGAGCGGCTTCATCAGAACCTTCGAGCGACGCTGGTAGTTGTACAACGCCTGCTTTTGCTTCGGCAGGCTGTTGACATTCGCTTCGGCGAAGCCATGCTCGATGAACCAGTGCGCGGCGCGTGTGGTGAGCACGAACAGGCGTTTTACCCGCTGCTTCTTCGCCTTTTCCTCGACGTACTTCAACAGCTGCTCGCCGCCGCCGGCGTCGCGGTACCCGGGCGCCACCGCCAGGCAGGCCAGCTCCGCCGCCTTTTCGTCGGCGAACGGATAAAGTGCCGCGCAGCCGACGATGACGCCGTCGTGCTCGAGCACGCTGAAGCGGCCGATTTCCATCTCCAGCAGTTCGCGCGAACGCTTAACCAGTGTGCCTTCGGCTTCGAGCGGCTCAATCAGGCGGATGATGCCGCCGACGTCCTCAATGCTTGCGTCGCGCATCTGCTCCAGTGGATCGCGACTGACCATGCTGCCCACGCCGTCGCGCGTGAAAAGTTCGAGCAGCAGCGCGCCGTCGGCGTGGCGGCTGATCAGGTGCACGCGCGCTGCCCCGCCTTTGCATGCCTTGACGGCATGCGGCAGATACAGCCGGGCGTCGCCGGACATCTGCTTCTCCTTGTCCAGCAGCTTTTCCGCGTCGGATACCGTCAGTTCGCGCAACAGGCGTCCGCTTTTCGATTTCAGGCCCGGTTCGTCCATCAGGAAAATGAGTTTTTCGGCACCGAGCGCAATCGCCGTTTCCGCGGCCACGTCTTCCAGCGTCAGGTTGAAAATTTCTCCGGTCGGCGAGTAGCCGAGTGGCGAAAGCAGGACCAGCTCACCGTCGTCGAGGCGGATATTGATGGCATCCGCGTGGACTTTGCGGACTTCCCCCGTGTAGCACATGTCCACGCCGTCGACCACGCCGCGCGGGCGCGCGATGACGAAATTGCCGGACGCGACGCGGATGTCCGAGTTGGCCATCGGCGAATTCGGCAGGCCCATGGACAGCAGGGCCTCGATCTCCACACGCACCTGTCCGCTCGCCTGCTTGACGCAGGGCAGAGCGTCCTCGTCGGTCACGCGTATTCCCTGCACATACTTTGCCTTGAGGCCTGCGGTGCGAAGTTGTGCTTCGATCTGTGGCCGCGCGCCATGCACCAGCACCAGCCGCACGCCGAGGCTCGCCAGCAGATTGATGTCATGCGTAAGTTCGACGAAAGAACCATCCATCACGACTTCGCCGCCGAAGGCGATGACGAACGTGCGCCCGCCAAAGGCATGCACGTAGGGCGCCGCGGCGCGGAACCACTGGACGAAGTCGGCTTGCTTGGAGGCCTGCATTGCGATGGCTTACTTGGGTTGCATGCGGATCGCGCCGTCGAGCCGGATTACTTCGCCATTGAGCATTTCGTTCTCGGCAATGTGCCGGACCAATTGGGCATACTCCTTCGGCCGGCCGAGGCGCGACGGGAAGGGCACCATCTTGCCGAGCGCGTCCTGCACTTCCTGCGGCATGCCCAGCAACATAGGCGTTTCGAATATGCCCGGCGCAATGGTCATGACGCGGATGCCGCTGCGCGACAGGTCGCGCGCGATCGGCAGCGTCATGCCGACGATCCCGCCCTTGGACGCCGCGTAGGCCGCCTGGCCGATCTGCCCGTCGAAGGCGGCGACCGAAGCCGTGTTGACGATCACGCCGCGCTCGCCGGCCGCGTTGGGCTGCAGTTTCGACATTGCGTCCGCGGCCAACCGGATCATGTTGAAACTGCCGATCAGATTGATGTTGATGACCCGGGCGAATTTCTCCAGCGAATGCGGACCTTCCTTGCCGAGCGTTTTTTCGCCGATGGCAATGCCCGCGCAGTTCACCAGCGCCTGCAGAGCCCCGAACTCCTTCAGCGCGGCGGCCACCGCGGCTTTGCCGTGATCCTCGCGCGTCACGTCGCACTCGACATAATGGGCGTGCTTGCCGAGCCCGGCCGCCAATGCTTCGCCCTGCGCCCTGTTGACGTCGGCGATGATCGCGTTGCCGCCGGCTGCGATCACCATCTCGACGGTGGCCGCGCCGAGCCCGGAACTGCCGCCGGTGACGACGAAGGTGCTGTTCTTGATTTCCATTATTTATCCTGTTGTGGGTCAGGTCGTGAGTGCCGCACAGTATAAGGGTTGGCGGGCTTTCGCCAAAAAAACCGCGTTCACCGATACAAAAAGGGATTTATGTTTGCCATGCCCGCCGCTAGACTCACCGCCTATGCCTAACCTCAGGGAGAAACATAAAACCTCGGGCCAGCGCGGCGTTCGGGCGCAACCTGGTTCGCCGGGGGCAGTGGCACACGTCGCCCTGCGCATGAACGGCTTGCGCACCGAGGGCGAACTGCACGCATTCCTGATCGAGAAAGTGGCGGAGCTGTTCGGCGCGCACCGCGTCCTGCTGATCCTGGAGACGCCGGCTGGCTTGCGAATCGTGGGCTCGTTGCTGCCGCGCGATGAGCAACCACTGCCACTCCTGAAGGCCATCACACCCTGGCTCGAATCGGCGCGCAGCACCCGGTCGTGCCGTCTGCGCCATGGACCCGAAGGCGCTGAGCCGGCAGCGCAGCGCAGTTGTCTCATCGCCCCGCTGATCGCGCAAGACGAATTGCCGGGCTACCTGTACGCCGACATCGAAGGCGCCGGCGGCCGCTTCGATGCCGCCGACCGCGACCTGCTGGCGATGCTGGCCTCGCAAGCGGCCACGGCGCTGGTCAACATCCGCTTCGCCACAGGCCTGGAGCGCAAGCTGGCCGAGCGCGAGGCTCAGTTGGAGCAGCGTGCGAGCGAACTCGCGGTCATCAACAGCATCCAGCAGGGCGTGGCCGCGGAACTCGGTTTCCAGGCCATCGTCGACCTGGTCGGTGACACGCTACGCGAGGTGCTGCGGTTCGGCGACGTCCAGATCGTGCTTTGGGACGCGCCGACGGGCACCGCGCCGACGGGCACCGCGCACGTGCTGTACGCGTACGAGCACGGCGTGCGAATCCAGGTTCCCCCGAGGCGACCGAACGTCGACGGGCCGATGTACAAGGCGCTGCAAGCGAAGCGCCCGGTGATCGCGAACAACCGCGCCGAGATGAACGCCTGGGGCCTGCGCACCGTCGAAGGCACGCGGCCGAGTCTGGCGACGGCCATCACGCCGATCTTCTCGGGTAACCGGTTCATCGGCACGATCGTCCTCGAGAACCACGAGCGCGAGAACGCTTTCGGCGAGGCCGAGGTGCGCCTGCTAAGCACGGTGGTCGCGAGCATGGGCGTGGCGCTGGAAAACGTGCGGCTGTTCAACGAGACCAAGGAGGCGCTGCACAAGGTCGAGGAACGCACGGTCGAGCTGACCGAAGCGCTCGAATACCAGACCGCAATCAGCGAGGTTCTGCGAGTGATCAGCGAATCGCCCACCGACGTGGCGCCCGTGCTCGAAGTCATCCTCGACTGCGCGACGCGGCTGGTCCAGCCTCAGCTGGCCTCCATCTTCCGCTACGACGGTCGCCTGATCCAC
>JAYVMZ010000316.1:0-2397 GCA_043758735.1 Betaproteobacteria bacterium | reverse complement strand
GCTCGAACGCAGCTTCCTCGGCCTCAACCATCTTGCCGCGGCCATCATCGCGTTCAGGAAGGTCCCTTTGGCCCTAAACATTATTTACGGATAAATTCTTAGTGATCTTCGTGTCTAAAAGGGTACTCCACGCTAATGCGAGGGTATTCGTGGTGAGATTTTCAGCAGGGGTTAGTTTTCACTAAACGACGACCGGGCGTGACAAGTCCTGGCCGGGAAATAGCGACTCGAGCAGCTTGCGCAATTGATTGCTGGTGGCGGGTTGCAATGCCGCACCAGGATGGCGGACTGTGCCGGAACCGATAGCGCCGCGCAGTTTCAGGATTTCCTTGCGTACCGCGACACCAGGCTGCTGTTCGAAGACGATCAACGGCAGGAAACGCGTGTAGATTTCGCGGACTTTCTTCCAATCCGCCGCGCGTGCCGCGCGCACCATTGCGGTCAATGCTTCAGGGAACGCAAAGCCCGTATTGAACCCGCTCGATCCGGCTTCGAGGTCGAACAATCCATACAACGCGCCGAGCCCGGTCAGCACTGGCACCTTGCGGTCCTTCATGCCGGCCGCGAGCGCGCGGATCTTGGGAGCGGTGGGCACGGCTTCTTCCTTGATGCTCGCGATCTGCGGCACTTCGCGGATGATCCTCAACAGCAGCGCCGTCGTCATATGCACCTGGGTCGACGCCGGATGGTCCTGCGCCACGATCGGAATTTTCAAGCCCGCGGCAATCGTTTTGTAGTATTCAACCACGCGGTCGTCGTTCGGTACGGCTTCGGCATGAGGCGTGACCATCACGGCTTTCGCGCCGAGCTGCTCCGCCATTTGCGACAGTTCGCGCGCCGCGCGCGTGCCGCTGTGGCTGGTGCCGACGATGACCGGCATGGATCCGGCCGCGGCGACGGCGGTGCGAATCAGGGTTTCGCGTTCGCCGTCGAGCAGGCGATTGGCTTCGCCCAGTACGCCGAGGATCGTGATGCCGTCGACGCCGAGCCCGCCCATGAAGCGAACCAGCCGGTCGAAGGATTCCAGGTCAAGGTTTTCGGTGTCGTCAAACGGCGTGGCCAGGATCGGGAACACGCCTTCGAAATTCAGTGCGTTCATTCGGGTTTCTCCGCAGCCGCGTATTGTCGGCCGCGAAATGTCTGCTGTCAAAGAGCGGGTACAATCGTGCGTCGAGAAAATAATATCGGGAGAAAAAGAACATGGACATGCCGCTCAATGAGCTCAAGCGCGCACTGAAGGCGGGTCGCACCCAGACCGGTTGCTGGCTGAGCCTCGCCAGCCACGTATCGGCGGAAATCTGCGCGTCGGCGGGATTCGACTGGGTACTGGTGGACACCGAACATGCGCCGGCCGATTTGCAGAACGTGCACCACCAGTTGCACGCCATTGCTCCCTACCCGGTGTCAGCGCTGGTACGCGCCTACTGGAACGACACCGTGCTGATCAAGCGCCTGTTGGACGTCGGCGTGCAGTCGCTCTTGCTGCCTTATGTGCAGAGCGCGGAGGAAGCCAGGCGCGCCGTTGCCGCCGTGCGCTACCCGCCGAAAGGCATCCGCGGCGTATCGGCCAACTCGCGGGCTAATCGATTTGGCCGCGTCAAAGATTATTTCGAGCATGCCAACAATGAGATCTGCCTGATGGTTCAGGTCGAAACGCGCGCCGCGGTTTCTGAAATAGAGAAAATGGCGGCGATCGACGGCATCGACGGCATTTTTATCGGCCCACAGGACCTTGCGGCGGATTTCGGCCATCTCGGCAATCCCGGCCACCCGGAAGTGCAGACGGCGATGGCCGATGCGCTGACCCGCATCAAGAAGACCGGCAAGGTGCCGGGTATTCTGGCCTTCAACGAACCCGATGCCAAGCGCTGGATCGCGCACGGCGCGCAATTCGTTGCGGTGACGTCCGACCAGTTCCTGCTGGTAAGGGAAAGCGCCGCTGTCGCGTCGCGGTTTCGGTAACGCTCGCAGGATTGCGTCAGCTGTTTGGCCAAAAATTGGCCGCACCAAAAGGGAGGTATTGGCGCGGCCAGAGGTTGTACAGGGTATGAGCCCGTACTAAAGGGAATCATGCGAGCGGGGTTTTGGGCGGTTTCGGCCATCCGGAAGCCCTGACCGGCAAAGCATACACTTCGACGATGCATAAGTATTCGGCATTTCAAAGGAATAATATGCACGCAGCCGGATTTCCGTTGCGCATGCAGGCACGCCAGTCATGATGTGAAATTGAAACCGGAGGCGAACGCAAGTTGCACGAATGCGCAGGCTGGGATGCGGACGAACAACAGGATGAAGAAATTTATGGGTCTTCACGGAATCGAGTGGGTGATTTTGAGGGTTTTTAGAGCTTCGGGAGCATGCAGGTGAGGACTTTCAGCCGCAGGTATTCCTCGTCGC
>JAYVMZ010000315.1:0-4022 GCA_043758735.1 Betaproteobacteria bacterium | reverse complement strand
TACGTGACTATCGTGACTGCCGTGGCGGGTCATGAGTATGAATGTCTGACTACCGTAACCGTTGCGCCACGGCAACAGGGGAGCGAACGGATTCTTACGCCAGTCACGATAGTAGTTCCGCCATAACCTGAAGGTTAGTCTTCACTGAAACTCCATTGCATTCGTTTTCACGACAGTCACGGCTTCATTCATCCCATCCACGCCCCACCATTCTGACTCAGCACCTGCCCGTAGTAGAAACTCGCCAGGTCGGATGCCAGGAACAATGCCGTACCCGCAATCTCCGACGGCTCGCCGACGCGGCGGGCGGGAATGGCGCGTTCGCGCTCCAGCATTTCCGCACTCATGTGTTCGATCGACAGCATTGGTGTGTTGATCGGGCCGGGGGGCAATCGCGTTGACGCGGATCGCCGGCGCGAACTCCCGCGCCATTGCGCGGGTGAGTCCGATTACGCCGGCTTTGGCCGCGCAGTACGGACCGTAGCGTTCCCTGCCGAGAAATCCGAGTTCCGAGGCTATGTTGATGACCACCCCGGTTCCGCGCTCGATCATTCCCGGCAGCACGGCCCGCGAGCACAGGAAGACTGCTTTCAGATCGGTGTCGAGAACAAAATCCCAGTCCTCTTCCGTGGTTTCGAGAAAAGGCTTCTCGAGGATCACCGCGGCGTTGTTGACCAGGATGTCGATCGGACCGAGCGCATCCCTGACCTTGTTGATCATACGCTCTACTTTCGCGGCCTTGGTCACGTCGGCTTCGACCTCGATGGCATTCGCGCCATGAGGCGCCATTTCCTTGACGAGCTGCCGCGCATCCGTCGCGCGCCCGAAATGATTGACCGCAATGTGCGCGCCGGCTCTGGCGAGGGCGACGGCGATGGATCGGCCGATGCCTGTCGCGGCGCCGGTCACCAGTGCAGTTCTGCCTTCAAGCGAAATCGTTGTCACGTGATTCGATCAAAAGAGTTCTACGCGAAGGACGCGAAGGACGCGAAGGGACGCAAAGGAACGCAAGATTGAACATTGCATTGTCGGTGCTCCGATGAGTTCGCCTTGATTGCTGATGTCGCATTTTCGATTCGTTGATAAACACATGCATAACAGTTGTTTTTACTTTGCGTACCTTCGCGTTCCCTGGCGTCCCTTGCGTTCACATATTTTGCGAAATAATTATTGCACTAGTGCATTACCTCGCCGTTGGAGACGACGATAGCCTGGCCGGTGATCGGGCGCGCATCGTTGCTGGCGAGAAACAGATAGATGCCGGCGATGTCGGCTGGCTCGAGCAGCGCGGGCATGGCCTGTGCCGCCAGGATTGCTTCGAGGACTTGGTCTTCGGAGCGGCCCTGTTTTGCGGCCATCGCGGTCAGCGAGCGCAGCGCGGAATCGGTTCGAATCCATCCGGGGCAGACTGCATTCACACGGATCCCGCGCGGCGCGAGTTCCCATGCGAGCGACCGCGTCAGGCCGATGACGGCGTGCTTGCTGGCGACGTAGGCAGAAAAACCGGCAACCCCGGTCAGTCCCCAGATCGACGCCTGGTTGACGATGCTGGATCCGGAACCGAGCAGTGGCAGCAAGGCGCGTATCGCCCGCGCCATGCCACCGACGTTGTTGTCGAGCAGCCGGCTCCAGTCGGATTGCGCGGTTGCGCTCGCATCGTCGATCGGCGTTGGATATTCGGCGCCGGCGTTGTTGACCAATACGTCGAGTTGCTCGCCGAACGTTTTCGTTGCCGCATGCAGTTTGCCGAGTTCGGCGTCATTGCCGAGATCGCATGCAATGGTCGCGACTTCGGCCGCAGCTGCGAAATCCGCCTTCGCAGACCGCAGCGCTGCCGCGTCTCGATCGACCGCGATCAGCCGGCAACCCTGTGCCGCAAAAGCCCGCGCAATGGCGTGGCCGATGCCGCGGGCTGCTCCGGTGACCATGACGGCCTTGCCGTCAAGCGCGTAGTTCGGGTTCATGCCCGCACTACACCGCGGTGAGGAAGGAAACGCCTGCAGCGCCGAGAAAACCGTCCGCCTTGTTGGGGCCGCTGGTGACGACTTCGCCGTAATCGTCCGAGAGAATGCGGGCGACCCGGTCGCGATGGTAGCCCTTGAGCAATTCGCTCATCGGAATGATCTGCACGTGGTCCGCCGGAAACAACTGCTTGTCGAGCGCCGGCAAGTCGTGCCACGGCACGATCGGGCGCTCGTGGTGGGCGTTGTGATAGGAGAAATTTAGCAGTAGCAGGTTCATCCACGGATGAGCCACGGAGACCAGATTGGAATACGTGTTGGCCTGTTCGTAGCGCCGATCGCGAACCTTGTCGTCCGGAATGTCGCCTTCCTCGAGTACCGCGAAGGCGTCGTAGGTGTGCTGGTAAGCGTCGGTAAAGCGCAACGCGTGCAGCATGATGAAATAGGCGATGGCGTAAAGCACCAGGGCTTTCGGCGCATACCAGCCGAGCGCTGCGAACGCGGCGACGCGCACGGCGACGATCGCGAAGACACGCGGCCGTTCCGCATGGCGTGCTGGCTTGACGAACGGCAACACCATAACGTAAGCGTGCATGATCAGCTCCACCGCCGGGATATAAAGCCATTTGGTGGCAATCACTGAGTTGCGAAACCAGGCAGGAGTGGCCTGCAGGAATTTCTTGTAGTCGAAAGTCAGCACGTCAGCGCGATCGATGTGATGGCGCATGTGCTTGCGGCGCAGTGCCTGGAACGACGCGTAGCAGCTGCCGTTGATCCAGCTCATGAATACGCCCCAGCGATTGTTCGCCGCTGCGGACTTGAAGATGCTCTGGTGGGCGAATTCGTGCACGAAGTAGGCGCTATAGGTCAGGCAATGCCCGGCGAGCAGCACGCCCGCCAGGTTTGCGTGCCAGGCATCGGCGGCCATCAGCGCGATGCCGAGTGCCCAGCCGAAAATCGTATAGGCCAGCGCGGCCATGTTCAGCCAGGCGCCGTGCGGAGAGCGGAAGAACTGTTTGATCATGTCGTCGTATGTTATGGGAAGGGCCCGCAGGATGCGGGCCCGCTCCGGTTACTTCTTCATCATCGCCTTGAGAATCGAATCATCGTAAGTGTCTTCGGTTTTCGGAATGGTCGTGATCTGGCCTTTCGATTTCAGGATCTCGGCGATCAGGGCGCCGCTGACGTGCAACGAGGTGGTGTCCTTGCCCTTCGCAAAAACCTTCCCCATTTCGTCCGGCTTCATGTTGTACACGCCGGAAAGTTGATCCTTCACTTCGGCGGCCGACACGCCGATTGCCTTGCCGATGATTACGGCAGCCTTGTCCGGATTCTTCTTCATGTAGTCGAGCCCATCGATATAGCCCTGGATCAAAGCTTTGACGAGTTCGGGTTTGGCCTTGATGACTTCCTTCTTGAACACCATCACGTCGGTGATCAGGCCGGGGGCGTCCTTGGACGAATACACTACATGAAATTTCTTGCCGCCTTCGAGCGCCGTGATCTGCGACACGTTCGGTTCGTAAGTCACGCCGATGGGCATCGCACCGGACGCCATGGCCGCTGGAATCGCTTCCGGCGTCATGTTTACTGGCACGATGTCCTTCTCGGACATCTTGTTGACCTTGAGTGCGTAGGACAGCAGGAAGTCGGAAGGCGACAACGGGTTATAGCCGACTTTCTTGCCCTTGAAATCGGTGACCTTCTTGATGTCCACGCTGCTGACGATCGCGTCGCCGCCCGCGGAATAATCGATCGGGCTGACAACACGCTGCGTGCTGCCCTTGGCAACCTGGCCGATGACCTGGTCGTAGGTCAGCATGCCGCCGTCGACCGAGCCGCCTTCGATGGCGGGCGGAATCAACGCGGGATCGCTGAACACCTGCAGCGTGACCTTGATGCCGGATTTCTTGTACAGGTCGAGCGCGTCGGCGACGTAGTATGGCCCGTAGCCGATCCAGATTACCGTGCCGATTTTTGCGGATCCTGCTGCGAAGGCGCCGCCTCCGGCGAGAAGCAGGATGGCGACGAGGGATTGGGTGAAGCGACGCGTGACTACAT
>JAYVMZ010000314.1:0-19309 GCA_043758735.1 Betaproteobacteria bacterium | reverse complement strand
CCACCTAACAATAAGCGGACACCTATTTGGCATCCGCAAATCACTAATCCTGAACGACTACAACACACCAGCCAAGAGGGCCGTCACCGGACGCTTACGACGAGAGCGCGATCCAAAGATTAGAAAGAAAATCTTGGCTGCTCGGCGTGCTATCGGTGCATTAATCTGCGAATTGTGTAGGAACCATGCTTTGTCAGCACATCCCATTTACGAAGATGCGATATTTGAAATTCATCATCTGATACCGGTGGCGATGGCGGGAGAACGTACAACGAGACCCGGAGATCTTGCCTTGTTGTGCGCGAACTGTCATAAGCTTGTGCATCGAGCCATAGCGAGACAAAAACGGTGGCTCAATATTGACGAGGTAGTACGGATCTTGGGCGAAACGGCGTAAGACGCATTCAAGAGCGGGTAGAAGAGATACATCGCTCTGTCCCTCAGAAACAATCCCATCCCAATTAATTTAGGCAAAAAATTACAGCTGTATTAACACGTCACCGGCTTGTGAGCCCCTAGCCTAAACCGTAAGCTTGTATACGGACCGACCACGAGCTAGTTTTCTACTTTGAGGACATGTGCCGTGATTGTGGCGCAGCTAACATAAGGTTTGTTGTCTGTGCCATGCGTGGAATATGTTTTGCTTATTGGCAAGCGTTGCAAGTGACTGATTCATTTACTCGTTCAACTACTGTCCACCAATTTTTAATCAAAAGGTCGCGGGTTCGATTCCTGCTGTCGGCACCAAGCCTCTTCCCTCCTCATTTTTAGGCGCGCTGCGTGCGAGCGCGAAAATGAAATGCTCAAGACGATTTTCCTGATTGCGTTGACCATGATCGCCACGGGCGCGTTTGCGCAAACTCCCAACACGCCGCCGCTATCGCTCGAGGTGGCCCAGCAGCGTGCCCGGTTTGCCCGGGACCAGATGAACAGCGCGGAAGAAAAAGTGAAGGCGGCGGAGAAAAAGGACAAGGCGGCGCAAAAACGCCTCGAGGACGCCAAGGCCGACGCAGACAAAACCACGAAACAACTGCAGGACGCGCAGGCGGACCTGGCCAAGGCGCGCGAACGCCACGACCAGGCTTACCAGGAACTCAAGCGCTCCCACGATGCCATGCAGGAGTCGAACAAGCCGCAGTAGTCTCGTGTACTAGTTGCGACTCGGTTCCTTCTCCGGTTTTCACTGCTGCGTGCGGCGGTGCATGTTGAGTGCGTGCGCTATAGCCGACACATGCCGGTGTTCTTCGAGAATACTTACTGATTTGCTCCGTTCCAGCCGCTCGACAGAAAGCGGCAAATGGTCGCGCGCGGCCGCGTAATTCCACAATCCGGCACGACCATCAATGCGCGCTGCACTGCGGCAGCGGCGCGGGCCTTTGCGGTATACTTCGCGCGCTTCCCGCGGTCGGCAGGCTTCGCCGATCTTCTGCTGGCTATCCTAATGGCATGCTCCGGCGTGTGCTGCATGCGGGACAGCCGCGTGCCGGTGAACAGACGGGTCCGACAAGTCAGTCAAAGGTCAGCAATGAAAATTCACGAATACCAGGCGAAAGAAATTCTCAGGAAATACGGAGTCATCACGCCTCGCAGCGTGCCTTGTTTCAGCGTTGACGAAGCGGTGGCGGCGACGGAAAAACTTGGCGGCAAAGTCTGGGTGGTGAAGGCCCAGATCCATGCCGGCGGGCGCGGCAAAGGCGGCGGGGTCAAGGTTGCCAAATCCGTCGATGAAGTCCGCGAGTGGGCGTCCAGTATCCTGGGCATGCAGCTGAAAACCCATCAGACCGGTCCCGAAGGCCAGAAAGTCCGCCGCCTGCTGATCGAAGAAGGCGCGGACATCCGCAAGGAGTTGTATATCGGTCTTGTGGTAGACCGCGGCACGCAGGAGGTCTGCGTGATGGCCTCCTCCGAAGGCGGCATGGACATCGAAGAGGTGGCCGCGCATACGCCGGAAAAAATCCACAAGGTATTCGTCGATCCGCAGGCGGGATTGGCCGATGCCCAGGCCGACGACCTGGCGCGCAAGATCGGCGTTCCCGACGCAAGCGTTCCACAGACGCGTGCGATGTTGAAAAACCTATACAAGGCGTTCTGGGACACCGACGCATCGCTGGTGGAGATCAATCCGCTGATCCTGACCGGCAAGGGCGACGTGATTGCGCTCGATGCCAAGATGACTTTCGACGACAACGCGCTCTACCGTCACGACGACATCGTCGCCATGCGCGATCTCGACGAAGAGGATCCGGCCGAGATCGAAGCGTCCAAGCACGGACTGTCCTATATTTCCCTCGACGGCAACATCGGCTGCCTAGTCAACGGCGCGGGTCTAGCCATGGCGACCATGGACACGATCAAGCTGTTCGGCGGCGAGCCGGCCAATTTTCTCGACGTGGGCGGCGGCGCGACTGCCGAAAAAGTCACCGAGGCGTTCAAGCTGATGCTGCGCAATCCCGGTTTGCGCGCGATTCTGGTGAACATTTTCGGCGGCATCATGAAGTGCGACGTAATCGCCGCTGGCGTGGTCGAGGCGGCCAAGCAGGTGAAGCTTGCGGTTCCCCTGGTGGTGCGCATGAAAGGCACCAACGAAGATCTCGGCAAGAAAATCCTCGCCGAATCCGGGCTGCCGATCATCTCGGCCGACAACATGACGGAGGCCGGTCAAAGAGTGGTCGCCGCAGCAAAGGGAGCGCGCTGATGTCCATTCTCGTCAACAAGAATACCAGGGTCATTACCCAGGGCATCACCGGCAAGACCGGGCAGTTCCATACCCACACCTGCCGTGAATATGCCAACGGGAAGAATTGTTTCGTCGCCGGCGTTCATCCGACCAAGGCTGGGCAGAATTTCGAGGGCATTCCGATTTTCGGTTCGGTGCGTGAAGCCAAGGAGCAGACCGGCGCCAACGCATCGGTCGTGTATGTTCCGCCGCCCGGTGCGGCCGCCGCGATCTGGGAAGCCGTCGAAGCGGACCTCGACCTGGTGATCTGCATCACCGAAGGCATCCCGGTGCGCGACATGATCGAAGTGCGCGACCGCATGCGCAAGCAGAAGCGCAAGACGCTCTTGCTCGGTCCGAATTGCCCCGGTGCGATCACGCCCGATGAAATCAAGATCGGCATCATGCCCGGGCACATCCATCGCAAAGGCCCGATCGGCGTGGTGTCGCGTTCCGGCACGCTGACTTACGAAGCAGTCGGCCAGTTGACCGAAATCGGTCTCGGACAATCCTCCGCGGTTGGCATCGGCGGCGATCCGGTGAACGGCCTCAAGCACCTCGACATCCTGCGGCTGTTCAACGACGATCCGGCGACCGAAGCCGTCGTCATGATCGGCGAGATCGGCGGCTCCGACGAGGAAGAGGCGGCGATGTGGGCAAGGAAGAACATGAAGAAGCCGGTGGTCGGATTCATCGCCGGGGTCACCGCACCCCCGGGCAAGCGCATGGGCCATGCGGGTGCGATCATTTCCGGGGGCAAGGGCACGGCTGCGGAAAAGCTCTCGGTCATGGAAGAATGCGGCATCAAGGTGACCAGGAATCCGGCGGAGATGGGGAAGCTTCTGAAGTCGGTTCTGCGCTAGCGCGCCACCGGCCCCGCAGGTGCGCCCGGCACAGCCACCAACTATGTTGTCGCGCGGTTTGCGCCGCGGATGATGGAATTCGCCTTCGACAACCAGTTCTGGCTGGGCCTGCTCGAGATCATCGGCGTCAACATTGTCCTGAGCGGTGACAACGCGGTAGTCATCGCACTCGCGGCGCGCTCTCTGCCGCGTCACCAGCAGCGTGCCGCCATCGTGATCGGCAGCGGCGCCGCCATCGTCCTGCGCATCATTCTCACGACCGTGGCCGCAACGGTGCTGGCGCTGCCCTACCTGAAGCTCGCCGGCGCGATCCTGCTGCTGTGGATCGGCATTCAATTGTTGCTGCCGGGAGACGAAGACGACGGATCCGCCGAGCAGGCTGCCGGCCATCTCATGGGTGCGGTGCGCACCATCCTGATCGCCGACCTGGTGATGAGCCTCGACAATGTGCTTGCCGTCGCCGCCGCTGCGCACGGCAACCTCGTCTTGCTGATCCTCGGTCTGGGGATCAGCATCCCATTGATCGTATTCGGCAGCACTGCGATCCTCAAGCTGATGGACCGCTTCCCGGTGGTGATCGCGCTCGGAGCAGGATTGCTCGGCTACGTCGCTGGCGACATGCTCCTGGCGGAACCGGTGCTGGATCCCTATGATCCACCGCCTATCGTGGAAGTCATGATTCCCTGGATCGGCGCGTTGCTCGTGGTCGGAATCGGGACCTGGATGGCGTCGCGCATCAACGCAAGACGCCAGCGTCAGAGCGCCAATGCAACGGGAGGGAAACGGTCCTAGCGGAAATGCGACGGGCGGTTTGAACGCTCACGTCGATTCTTCGCGATTTTCCTGCTGGCTGCGCGCAATGTGCTTTGCCAGGCATTCGGCGCAGTAACAGTCCGCGCCCGCTTCCGGCAGAGGCATGATCGGCGCAAATTCCCGGCTGCACCAGCACGGCGTGGCCTGTCCCATGCCGCACCCGAAAGCGGTACCGCAATCGGGGCATCGTTTCTGCGTTTGTCGGGCTGGACTCATTGCGCGCCCGCCAGAGCGCTCCACAGAGTTAGCGCGCCCACCACCATGAAAAGGGCAGCCGCCACTATGCGCACCGCTTGCATCGGAATCTTCATCGCCAGATTATCGCCCATCCATACCGCCGGCACGTCCGCCAGCATCATGCCGATAGTCGTGCCGATCACGACGATAACCAGCGAATCGAAACGCGCGGCGAGCGCGACGGTGGCGAATTGGGTCTTGTCACCCATTTCAGCCAGGAAAAATGCCACGAAGGCGGTGACAAAAGCGCCACCCTGTCGCAAACGCGGCGATCCGTCGAGGGAATCCGGATGCAGCGCCCACAATCCAAAGCCGATGAAGGAGAGGCCAACGATTAAACCCAGCGTCGCGGGCGCGATCCATCCGGCGAGCAGCGTGCCGACCCATGCCGCCAGCGAATGATTGACCAGGGTGGCCAGCAAAATGCCGCCGATGATCGGCCACGGTTTGCGCAGCCGCGCGGCAAGCACGAACGAAAGCAGTTGTGTTTTGTCGCCTATTTCCGAGACGGCGACCAGGAAAATGGATGTCAGCAGCGCTTCCAATTGTCCGCTTTCAGTTGCGCGTCGAAAGGCGGCGGTTGGCCGTGGTCAGCCGGTCGATGAGGATGCGCAGGAAAGCCTGGTTGAACTGCTTCTGGCAACCGTCGCTTGCCTTTCGCAGTGCGAGGGCCTTGATCTCGATGACCGTCATCGCGGCGATCGAGGAAATCGTCGTGGACCGCTTGGCTTTGGTGTCCTCGAAGTAAAGGATTTCACCGAAGCAGTTGCCGGCTTCAAGGGTCTCGAGCAAGTTGCTGTCCTTGGTGACCTTGGCTTGGCCGGCGGCGATGACATAGAAATTCTCGCCGACGTCGCCTTCGCGGATGATGATCTTGTCCGGCTGGATGCGGCGGAAGTTGGCGATGCGCACAGTCTCCCAGATCTCCACGTCGCGAAAGCCGCCGAAGAATCCAAGCGCCTTGATGGTATTGAACTTCTCCGTATCGGAAATCGAATCCGGCGGCAACTCCAGGTGGCGGTAAGTTTGTGTCAGTTCGCGGCTGAATTCCCCCCAGGTCTGGTAGCGGTCCTTGGGATTCTTGCTCAAAGCCCGCATCACCACCTGGTCGAGTTGCTGCGGAATGTCGGTGCGGCGCGTCGAAGGCGGTGAGGGATCAATGTTCATGATCTGGTAGAGCAGGCTGGCCTTGTTGGCGGCGATGAAGGGCAGCTTTCCCGTCAGCATCTGATACATCACCACGCCCAGTGAGTAGATGTCGGTCTGGTGGGACAACTCCTTGTCCTGCACCTGCTCCGGGGACATGTAGGCCGGCGAGCCCACGCCTTGCAGGTGGGTGTGATCGCCGCCCGCATGCAGCGCAACGCCGAAATCGCTGACCTTGATGTCGCCTTGCGCGCCGATCAGGATGTTTGCCGGCTTGATGTCGCGGTGGATGATGCCGTGGCGATGCGCGAACTCCAGCGCGAGGCTGCATTTGAAGGCGATTTCCACGACGCGGTCCGCGGGCAGCAGATTGGCGACATGGCAGAAATGCTCGAGCGTCGGGCCGTCCACGTACTCCATGACGATGTAGCTGGAATCGTCGGACGCGTCTGCATCGTAGATCGCCATGATGTGCGGGTGGATCAGCTTGCCCACCAGCGACGCCTCGTTCAAGAATACCTTGCGGAAACGCCGCCGCAAGTCCGTATCGACGCCGTCGGTCGCGCTCACCAGTTTGATCGCGACATCGCGATTGGCGAACGGGTCGCGGCCGAGATACACGCGGCTGGTACCGCCGCGCCCAAGCTCGCGGGTCACCGGATATTTGCCGACCTTTGAAGGAAGCGTTTCGTCCATTGGTCCCGGTCCGCCTAGCGTCAACGCGGGGCGGGTACTTTCATTCCGCGTTGCACCGCCGGCCGCGCACTGATCATGTCGAACCAGCGCTTGACGTTGGGAAAGTCGGCAAGGTCGACTTTATGCCATTCGTAACGCGCGACCCAGGGGTACGTCGCCATGTCCGCCACGGAATATTCCGCGGCAAGCCATTCTCGGCTGGCGAGATGCGCGTTCAGGACAGCGTATAGCCGGCGCGTTTCCTTGCTATAGCGTTCAATCGCGTAAGGTACAGGTTCGGGAGCAGCGCGCAGAAAGTGGTGCACCTGGCCGAACATCGGGCCCACGCCGCCCATCTGGAACATCAGCCACTGGATGGCCTCGAAGCGCTCGGTTTTTTTCTGTGACAGGAAACGCCCGGTCTTGTCCGCCAGGTACAACAGGATCGCGCCGGATTCGAACAGAGGAGAGGGTTTGCCCTCCGGCCCTTCGCTGTCCACAATCGCTGGAATCTTGCTGTTCGGGCTGATGGCGACGAAGTTCGCCCCGAACTGATCGCCCTTGCCGATATCGATCGGATGCACGTTATAGGCTAGCGCGAGCTCTTCCAGCATGATGGAAACCTTGCGGCCGTTCGGTGTGCTCCAGGTGTATAAATCGATCAACGACATCTCCGGATGGATGTTTACCGCGACAACCCGGAATTCTAATCGAACGCCGCTGCCACGCCGGTATAATCCGTCCCGTTTCGTGGCGGAGAAACCGTCGTGCTTAAATGGTTTTTGACGCTGTTGATAGCGCTACTGGTGATGGGTGCGCTGACGCCGTGGCTGCGCCGGCTGGGATTCGGCCGCCTGCCCGGCGACATCACCATCGAGCGCAACGGCCGGCAATACGCTTTCCCGATCGGTTCGACCATCATGCTGTCGCTACTGGCCAGCCTGATTTTCTGGATGCTCCGATAGAAAACGGACAGGCAGGCCTGTCCGTTTTTGCTTCGCCGGCACACCCAGCCTATTTCTTGGCGTGTTGCGCCTTCATGTAGTCGTGGATTTCCTTTTCACTGACCGTGCCGTCCTTGTCCGCGTCGATGGCATCGAAGTTCTTCGCCACCCGCGGCATGGCTTTCGCCTCGTCCTTCGTCAGCGTGCCGTCGTTGTCCTTGTCGGCGGCCTTGAACTTCTCGACCGCGCGACCATGCATTTTCTGGGCGGCCCGCTTCATCGATGCGCGGATCTCGTCCAGTGAGACCGTGCCATCCTTGTCAGCGTCGATGGCATCGAAATTCTTCGCCACGCGTGGCATTGTTTTCGCCTCTGCTTTGGTCAGCGTACCGTCATTGTCCGTATCGGCTTTCTTGAACGCCGCTTCCAGCCTGGCGCCGGGTTGGTCGGCAGCGAAGCCATGCGAGGCCAACAGCGCAGCGCAGCCGATAAGGGCGCCGAGCGAAAGTTTCTTGATCATTTGCTTCTCCTTAAAAGGTTGCCAGTGTCTCATAACGGACTTGTACCGTTAGCGTTGACGCCATTTTGCGAGGGCGCTGGACACAGCTTCGAGCCGCGCTGATTCGATTGCGGCAGCGATTCGTCCTGGATCGCCGCCAATGCCCTGCGCTATTGCGCCCGCGTCGACCGCCCGCGCCGCCGCCGCCGCCGCCCGCAGCAAGTCCGCCTGCGGATAGGGGCGGGTTTCGAGCCCGCTGCGCCCGCGATAGTCGCAGCTGCAGGCGGCCAGCAATTCCTCGAAACGCGCTGGCTTGCGATAGATATCCGCCGTCGCCAGCAGTTTGAGGACGGTTGCCGGCCGCAGTTCCTCCGCGCGGTGCACGTCGCCGTGATAACGCGCCGCCAGCACTGCTACATCGCGGCACTCGCCCGGTACGCGAAGGCGCTCGCACAGTTTCTCCACCAGTTCGACGCTTTTATGTTCGTGGCCGTGATGCTTCGGCCACTGCTCGTGCGGCGTGGCCGCCTTGCCCAGATCATGCGTCAGCGCGGCAAACCGCACGGTGAGCGGATAGTTCAGCGCCGCCGCGCAATCCACGACCAGCAGGATATGCAGGCCGGTATCCACTTCGGGGTGGTGCTGCGCCGGCTGCGGCACGCCGAACAGCGCGTCCACCTCCGGCAGGATGCGCTGCAGCGCCCCGCACTTGCGCAGCGCCAGCAGCATGCGCGAGGGCTTGTCCTCCATGAGCCCGCGCGCCAGTTCCTGCCAGACGCGCTCAGGCACGAGATGGTCGACCTCTCCATTGCGTACCATTTCGCGCATGAGCTCGATCGTCTCGGGCGCAATGACGAACCCGAAGCGCGCGGCGAAGCGCGAGACGCGCAGTACCCGCACCGGATCCTCGACGAAGGCATCGCCGACATGACGCAGGATGCCCGCCTTCAGGTCGTTCACGCCGTGATGCGGATCGATAATGTTGCCCTCGTCGTCGCGCGCGATGGCATTGATGGTTAGATCGCGCCGTGCCAGATCCTGCTCGAGCGTGACTTCGGGGGAGGCGTGGATTTCGAAACCCTTGTAGCCGCGCGCCGTTTTTCTTTCGGTACGCGCAAGCGCGTATTCTTCGTGCGTTTGCGGGTGCAAGAACACAGGGAAATCCTTGCCCACGGGACGATAGCCCAGCTGTTCCATCTGCTCCGGGGTGGAGCCGACCACGACATAGTCCTGGTCGGCGACCGGACGGCCGAGCAGCCGGTCGCGCACTGCGCCCCCGACCGCGTAGATCTTCATTCGTATTGCGGATTGACTTCGGCTTCGGCGTGGGCCGCGGCGATCCACTCCCGCATGGCCGGCAGCGCATGAATCGCGGCGGCATACTGTGCACCCGCACCAGCGAGGGCGACGCCGTAGGTGCGAAACCGCGATGCCACCGGTGCGTACATGGCGTCGGCAATGCAAAAAGCGCCGAACAGGAACGGGCCATCCGCGCCATGCCGGCTGCGGCATTCGTTCCAGATCGTCTCGACGCGCGCCACGTCGGCGGCCACCTCGGGTGTCCTGGCGCGGCCGGGGATTTCGCGGCGTACGTTCATAGGCATCTGATTGCGCAGGTTGGTGAAGCCGGAATGCATTTCCGCACTGATCGATCGTGCGCGCGCGCGCGCGGCGGGCTGCGCCGGCCAAAGCTGTTTTTCGGGATACCTCTCGGCGAGGTATTCGCAGATCGCCAGCGAATCCCAAACCGTCAGGTCGCCGTCCTTGAGTACCGGCACCTTACCTGCGGCGGAATGCTGCAGGAGCTTCTGTTTGGCACCTTCTGCGTACAGCGACAGACGGATCTCCTCGAAGGCGATCCCGGCCTGCTTCATCAGCAGCCAGGGTCGCAACGACCACGACGAGTACGCTTTGTTGCCGATCACCAGTACGAGGTTGGACATCGGGATTCCCGGAACCACTTTTAGTGGCGGCCGCGAAAACGGAACCAGCGGTAGCGCGCCCGCGGCGTGTTTTCCAGCATATACAGCGGCACAACGGCCTCCAGCGGGGACGGGCTGAAACCGAACATTTCGGGGAAGGGACAATTGCACACGCTGTCGACCTTCATCGAGAGGTAGTTGTCGCGCGACATCAGTTTCACGGGCAGCCATTCCATCATCCAGGCCAGGAGCCGGGACATCTCATCGTTGAGCGGCAGGATCGGGCGTTGCATTTTCAGCAGCCTGCAAACGTATTCCACCAGCTCCTGCAGCGTATACGTCGTCGGGCCGCACAGGTCGAGGTTCTGGCCGTAGGTGGACGAAAGCTCCAGACTGTCGACCATCGCGCGCGCGACGTCCTCCACATACACCGGCTGAAAGCGCGCCTTCGGGCTGGCTAACAGGATGGCCGGCAGGGCCTGGGCGAGTTGCGCGAACAGATTCAGGAAACGGTCTTCACGGCCGAAGATCACCGACGGGCGGAAAATGGTCGTGTGTATGCCGCTTGCCTGGGCGACGCGGATTTGCTGTTCGCCACCGGCCTTGGAACGCAAATACTCGCTGGGCGCATCGTGCGCGGCCTTCAGTGCCGATACATGCAGCAGGCGGCGCACGCCGCGTTCGCGGCAGGCATCGACGATCTTGCGTGGCAGGTCCGTATGCACGCGGGCAAAGTCGCCGGCGTCTCTTTCATGCAGGATGCCGCACAGGCTGATTACCGCATCGTTGCCGGCAACCATGCGTTCCAGCGTCGCCCGATCATGCACGTCGGCGTTCACCACATCCACGGTGGGCAGCACGATCAATGCCTTGGCGCGTTCACGGCGCCGTGTGGGCACGCGCACGGCAATGCCGCGCTCGGCAAGCTGTTGCACGACGTGGCTGCCTAAAAATCCGGCACCGCCGATGACGCAAACCGATCTGACTTTCATGGTTCCGATCCGCTTCCTGGAATGCGGCGTGTCACCGCATGGAAGGAATTATAAGGTGCATGCCGTTCAATTGTTCTGCGTCGATTTGGCCGGTACGACGCTCAGGCGGTCGCGCAGGCTCAGGTTGGACTGGTGGAACAGGCGGGCATAGAAAAGCGTGTTGTTCATGACCTTCTTGACGTACTCGCGGGTCTCGGCGAACGGAATGGTCTCGATATAGATCGCCCCCTCCAGCGGCCGGCTGCCGGTCCACTCGCGCGCGCGGCGTGGACCGGCGTTATAACCTGCCGAGGCGAGCACCATGTGCTTGTCGACCGAATCGAGGACCTGGCGCAGATAATAGGTGCCCAGGCCGATGTTGCTGTCGACCGTTTCGGTCAGGGTGGTGTGATGGCCGTTCATGCCCAGGCGCTTCGCCACCCAGCGTGCCGTGGCCGGCATCAACTGCATCAACCCGCTCGCGCCCGCGGACGAACGCGCCGTATGCACGAAACGGCTTTCCTGGCGCACCAGACCATAGACCCAGGCTTCGTCGAGGTCGAGTTGTTGCGAGTAGTCCTGCACCAGCTTGCGGTAAGGTGCCGGGTAACGCAGGCCAAAATCGTGCAGGATCACCGTGCGCTCCGCCGTGTCGATCGCGCGTTCATACCAGTCGTTGCGCACCGCCAGAATCGCGGCGGCGAGCAACTGCTTGTCCTCGTAGTCCTTGATCGACCACTGCCACTCCAGCGCGCCTTCATAGCGCAGGCCCGCGCGGTACAGCGCGAGTGCGCGCTTGATGCCGCGGTCGGCGGCGATGGCATCCACTTCGTCGCCGGATGGGTGATAGGTCTGCGGCGCCGAACTGATCGAGGTGCCGAGCTCTTCCGCGGCAAGCTGGCCGTAGAAATTGAATTCATTGGAAAGCGGTGCGAGCAACAGATTGGCTTCGGCCGGCTGGCCCAGCGCAATCAGCGCGCGCGCGCGCCAGTAGCGCCACTGCGGTCGCAGCCGCTCGGGAGCGGACATGGCGTTGACCGCCGCTAGCACTTCGCTCCAGTTCCCTGCGCGCAGGGCCGAGCGGACGTACCAGGCCAGCTGGCGATCGCTCATGCCATTGCCGGCGTTCTTGAACCAGGCGAGTGCGCCGGCGTGCAGGTTGCGGGCGGCTACCGAAGCGATCTGCGCCCACGCATATTCGCGCTCGTCGTCGGGCAGCTTGCCGGCGATGCGGCGCATGTGGTCGGCCGCAATTTCCGGCCAGGACTCCGCCGTCTTGTACAAGGCGAAGACCGCCAACTCGCGCTGGCCGCGCGTCTTCAGCAGCAACGGCGCCTTGTCCAGGTAACGTTGCGGTCGCTTCGCAATCGATTCCAGGCTTTTCACGTCGGGCCGTTCGCCCACCGGCACGTAAACCAGCAGCATCCTCGCGCCGGTCAGGTTGCCGTTTTCGAGCGCCAGCCGCACGCGGCTCCAGCTGTCCTCCGCGGTCAGCATCTGCTTGTCAAACATCGCCTTGAAAATCGGCAAGCAGCTTTCCGGCAGGACCTGGGCGGTAAACCAAAGCGGTCGGGCCTGGCTCAAAACGCCGGAATCGCCCCGCGCCATTTTGGCTTGCGAGGCGAAGCAGGCGAGTTCAGTATCAGCCGTGCCGAGCTTGGGGTACTCGCGCAAGAATGCCGTCCAGTCGCGGCTCCTGCCCAGCTGCCGCAGCCAGTCGGCACGCAGCCGGTCGGCGACCAAGGTGCCGCCATTGCGCCCCAGGAAAGTCTCGATCTCGCTCTGCGGCGCGTCGGCAAGTCGCGATCGCAACTGCCAGTACCGTACATAAGGCGTCAGCGCGTAATCTTCGTCGAGCTTTGCGGCGCGCTCGTTGAGCCGGACGATGTCGCCGCGCTGGAATGCATCCCGCGCTTCGAGGAAAACATCATCCTGAGGCGCGGCAAAAGCGGCGCAGGAGACGAGCAGTAATAGAAACGGGGTTTTCAACGGTGATAAATGGACGCGCGAGACGGTAAAAAGTTGCACGCGTGATTATAGGCGGCCGGCTTGGCCGCCGGTGACGTAACGAGCGCGGTTATGAAAGGAAAAGGGCGTGCGCCGGATTGCGCGTTTCGTCCCAGCTCGGGTAGCCGAGTTGCGTCAGGAAGCGACGGAATGCGGGCTTGTCGCGCGGCGGTACCTGCATGCCGACCAGCACGCGGCCGAAGTCGGCGCCGTGGTTGCGGTAATGGAACAGCGTGATGTTCCAGCCGTGGCCCATGTTTTTCAGGAAATTCATCAGGGCGCCGGGCCGTTCCGGAAATTCGAAGCGGTAGAGCAATTCGTTCCTGACGGAGGGGGCGCGGCCGCCCACCAGGTGGCGCACGTGCAGTTTGGCCATTTCGTTGTCGCTCAGGTCCTGCGTGGGCAGGCCGTGCTTGCGCAGGCGCGCGACCAGCTTGCGGATCTCGCCGCGATCTCGCACCTGGACGCCGACGAAAACGTGCGCCTGGCGCGGATCGGCATAGCGGTAGTTGAACTCGGTCACGCTGCGTGGCCCGAGCAAAGTGCAGAATTGGCGGAAACTGCCGGCCTGTTCCGGAATGGTGACGGCGAGGATGGCCTCGCGCTGTTCCCCCAGTTCGGCGCGCTCGGCGACGAAACGCAGCCGGTCGAAGTTCATGTTTGCGCCGCAGGCCACCGCAACCAGCGTGCGCTCCTTCGCCCGATGGCGCGCGACCCAGGCCTTGGCGCCCGCAATCGCCAGCGCGCCGGCCGGTTCGAGGATGGAACGCGTATCCTCGAACACGTCCTTGATGGCCGCGCAGATGGCATCGTTGTCGACCAGGATCATTTCGTCGACCAGTTCGCGGCATAACCGGAAAGGTTCCACGCCGACCTGCTTGACCGCCACGCCGTCTGCGAACAGGCCGACCTGGTCCAGTTTTACCCGCCGGCCGGCGGCCAGCGACCGCGTCATCGCATCGGCGTCCACCGGTTCCACGCCAATCAGCCTGATCTGCGGCCTCAGGCGTTTGATGTAGGCGCCGATGCCCGAGATCAATCCGCCGCCGCCGACCGCGACGAATATGGCGTCGATCGGCCCGCTGTGCTGGCGCAGGATTTCCATGCCGACCGTGCCCTGGCCGGCGATCACGTCGGGATCGTCATAGGGATGCACGAAGGTCAGCTTTTCGCGTTTGGCGATCTGCAGCGAGTGCGCGTAGGCGTCGTCGTAGGAGTCGCCGTACAACACCACGCGCGCGCCTCGCGCCGCGACCGCAGCTATCTTGATCTGCGGGGTAGTGACCGGCATGACGATGGTGGCGCGGCAGCCCAATCGTTGGGCCGCCAGCGCCACGCCCTGCGCATGGTTGCCGGCCGAGGCGGCGATGACCCCGCGCTTGAGCTGCGTGGGGCTCAAGTGCGCCATCTTGTTGTAAGCGCCGCGCAGCTTGAAGGAGAACACCGGCTGCATGTCTTCGCGCTTGAGCAGGACGGTATTGCCGAGGCGCCGGGAGAGCGCGGGCGCCACATCCAGCGGCGATTCGATGGCCACGTCGTAGACCCGCGCGCTGAGGATTTTTTCGAGGTAATCGGTTTTCAAGGATTTCTCCGGTTCGGTCGAGCGTAGCAGCGGGCGGGCGGGCTGCGCAACTGCCGCGGCCGGTTTGCTGCGCCGGGTTTGTACGGGGGGGGCGTTGACGCTATGCTTACGCGAAATGCCCGACACCAACAATATGGACCAGAACGAACTCAAGAAGGCGGTAGCCCGGGCCGCCATAGCGCACATTCCGGACGATTGCATCGTCGGCGTCGGCACCGGGTCGACGGCCAACTATTTCATCGACGAACTCGCGGCAATCAAGGGGCGCATCGAGGGCGCCGTGGCGAGTTCGGAAGCGAGCGCGGCGCGGCTGAAGAACGCGGGTATCCGCGTGTTCGACCTGAACGTGGTGTCCGATCTGCCGGTCTATGTGGACGGTGCCGACGAAGTCGACCACCAGCTGCACATGGTCAAGGGCGGCGGTGGGGCCCTGACGCGCGAGAAAATCGTCGCAGCCGTGGCACGAAAATTCGTCTGCATTGCGGACGCAAGCAAGCTCAAAGAAGTACTGGGCGCGTTTCCGTTGCCGGTCGAGGTCATCCCGATGGCGCGATCCCACGTCGGGCGCGAGCTACTGCGGATGGGCGGGAGGCCGGAACTGCGCCAGGGCTTCACCACGGACAATGGCAACCTGATCCTCGACGTGCGCGGCCTGACCATCACTGACCCGGTCGGCCTGGAAGCGGCGATTAACCAGATCGTCGGCGTCGTAACCAACGGTCTGTTTGCCCGGCGCAAGGCCGACGTGCTCCTGCTGGGCATGCCGGATGGCGTCAGGACAATGGCCGGATGAAATCTTTTTGTAATGTGGCCGACTTAAACTGTCGGTCCTCTTGGATCGTCCAGGGCTTCGGAGGTCAGCGGTGATGATGAACAACGAACATACGTCCAAACAGTTCGAAGCCGAACTTGAAGCGGTGCGCGCGCGCGTGCTACAGATGGGCGGGCTGGTGGAAGAGCAGATCAAGCTGGCGCTGGATGCCCTGATTTCCGGCGATCTGGAGCTGTGCACCAAGGTCGAGAACAACGATCACCTGGTCAATGCTCAGGAAGTCGGTATCGACGAGGATTGCAGCACCATCATCGCCCGCCGCCAGCCCGCCGCGGGCGACCTGCGCATGTTGATGACCGTGGTCAAGACCATCACCGACCTGGAGCGTATTGGCGATGAGGCCGCCAAGATCGCGCGCATGGCCAAGCTCATCTATTCGACCGACCGGCTGCAACAGCCGCGCACGGTGGAAATCCGCCGCATGTCCGGCATCGCGCTGGAGATGTTGCGCAAATCGCTGGATGCGTTCGCGCGCCTGGACCTGGCCGCATCGGCGGAAGTCGTGCGCCGCGACCAGCACGTCGACGAAGAATTCCGCGGGGTGCTGCGCCAGTTGATCACCTTCATGATGGAAGACCCACGCACCATCTCCGTGTCCATCGAAATCCTGTTCATCGCCAAGGCCATCGAGCGCATCGGCGACCACGCCAAGAACATTTCCGAGTACGTCATCTACATGGTCAAGGGCAAGGACGTGCGCCATGTCACGCTCGAGGAGATCGAGCGCGAAGTCATGGGCTGACCAGACAACTTCCGCCGGCAAAATGCCCAAGGCCAATTCCCACCGCAGAGGCGCAGAGGAAAGCCTAAAAAAGGAGAACGTTCGGATGGGACATCGGTTCCGCTGAACTTCTGGGTCAAAATGGGCATCGCCTGTTCTATTGCCATAGTGTTTTCTCTGTGTCCTAAAAGGGTACTCCGACGTGCTGCGCCCGTAGGGTATCTGTGCCTCCGTGGTCGGTGTTTCTGGTTCTGAAGTATTTTTGAGGCAAAATGGCCGCAATGGAAACTTTCTCTACCATTGCGGCGGTTGACCTCGGGTCGAACTCCTTCCGACTCCAGGTTGGCCGCGTGGTCGACGACCAGATCTATCCTCTCGATTCCCTGCGTGAGCCGGTGCGGCTGGCTGCCGGACTGACCGCGGACAAGACTCTCGACGAGGCGGCGCAGGCCCGCGCCATCGAATGCCTGAAGCGTTTCGGCGAGCGTCTGCGTGGCCTGCCGCCCGGCGCAGTACGCGCCGTCGGCACCAATACGTTGAGGGTCGCCAAGAACGCCCGTGATTTCGTGCCGCAATTCGAAGCGGCGCTCGGCTTCCCGATCGAAGTCGTTGCCGGGCGCGAGGAGGCGCGGCTGATCTACCTCGGCGTCGCGCACAGCCTGCCGCCCAGTCCCGAAACGCGGCTTGTGGTGGACATCGGTGGCGGTTCCACCGAGTTCATCGTCGGCGCCGGCAATCAGCCGCACCGGCTGGAAAGCCTTTACATGGGTTGCGTGAGCTACAGCATGCGTTTCTTCGGCGACGGCAAACTGGCCAAATCGGCCATGAAGCACGCCGAGACCGCCGCGCGCATCGAACTCGAAACCATCAAGAAACAGTTCTCGCGCAAGCACTGGCAACAGGCCGTGGGCTCATCCGGTACCGCGCGCGCCATCGCCGACATCATCGAGGCCAGCGGGTGGAGCGCCTCGGGCATTACCCGTGACGGGCTGGATCGTTTGCGCCAGGCGCTGCTGAAGGCAGGCGATACGGCAAAGCTGGATTTGCCGGGACTGAAAGACGACCGCATCCCGGTGCTACCCGGCGGTTTCGTCATCATGAGCGCGATTTTTGCGGAGCTCGACGTCGAACACCTGGCGCTCGCCACCGGCGCCATGCGCCAGGGCATCCTTTGGGACATGATCGGCCGTGCCCACCGGCGCGACATGCGCGAACTCACCGTGCGCCAGTTCATGAAGCGTTACCACGTGGACGCCGGACAGGCCCACCGGGTCGAGCGCCTGGCGCTTAAGCTGTACGAACAGCTCTCCGACGGCGGCAAGGAGGAACATCAGTATCCGATGCATATGCTTTCGTGGGCGGTGCGCTTGCAGGAAATCGGCCTGACAGTGGCGCACAGCGGTTACCACAAGCATTCGTCCTACATCGTTGCAAACGCGGACATGCCGGGCTTTTCCAAGATGGAGCAGGCGCAGCTTTCCATGCTGGTGCTGGCGCATCGCGGCTCGCTCGCCAAGCTGCAGGGGCTGGTCAGGGCGGATTACGACTGGTCGTTGCTGGTGGCGCAGCGGCTGGCGGCACTGTTGCATCGCAGCCGGTCGGAAGTCCGCTTGCCGGCCATCCGCGCGTCGCGCAAGAAATCGACGTTTACCGTCGAGGTGGACGCAAAGTGGCTGGCCGCCAACCCGCTCACGGCGGCCGAATTGCGTGAAGAGATCAAGGACTGGAAGGGGCTTGGCGTCGAGCTTGCCGTTCCGCAACTGGCGGAAGTCGAGTCGGCGGCGGAAGCGGCCGTGGACTGAACGATCACCGCTTGGCGAGTGCCGCCTCGATGCGCGCGCAGATCGTGCGCAATACCTTGGCACGGGCGTAAAGCTTGTCGTTGGCTTCGACCAGTGTCCAGGGCGCGATGTCCGTTGAAGTGCGATCGACCATATCACACACGGCTTTCTCGTAAGCATCCCATTTCTTGCGGTTGCGCCAGTCCTCGGGAGTAATCTTGAAGCGCTTGAACGCGGTTTTTTCGCGTTCCTTGAAGCGGCGGTATTGTTCTTCCTCGCCGATCGCCAGCCAGAACTTGATCACGATCGCGCCGTTGTCGGCTAGTTGCTCTTCGAAGTCGTTGATCTCGGAATAGGCCCGCGCCCAGTCGAACTCCGACGCAAACCCCTCCACGCGCTCGACCAGCACCCGGCCATACCATGAGCGGTCAAAGATGGCGAAGCGTCCGCGTTGCGGAACCTGCCTCCAGAATCGCCACAAGTAAGGCTGCATGCGTTCTTCCTCGGTCGGGGCCGCCACCGGAACGATCCGGTACTGGCGCGCATCCAGTGTCCGCGAAACGCAGCGGATGGCGCCGCCTTTGCCGGCGGCATCGTTGCTCTCGAATGCGAGAACGACCGAGCGATTTTTAAAGCGGGGATGCCGCGCCAGGAGATTCAGTCTTGCGCGGTAATCATCGAGCAGCTTCTCGTATTTTTCGCGATCCAGTTTCAGGCCCAGGTCCAGGGACCTCACGATGTTCCGGTTGTCGATCGCCGGCGCGAGCGGGGAAATGCGATCCTCCCTGGCGACCGCAGGTTTCTGGTCGAGGCGCTCGCGCATGGCGGCGAGCAGCGTGCGGCCGACCGTCAGATTGCGATAATTCGAATCGACCGCCTCGACCACGATCCAGGGGCATGCCGCGCTGCTGGTTTCGCGCAGGGCAAATTCGGAAACCTTCCGCAGCCGGTCGTAGCGCTTGAAGTGCTCCCATTCCAGGTCGCTGGCCTTCCATCGCGTCTTCGGGTCTCTCTCCAGCGCTTCAGGTTCTTCTTCTGCGCCGCCTTCGACAGATGAAACCAGAATTTCAGGACCAGCGCGCCTTCGTCCGTGAACATCCTTTCGAGGCGCGCGATTTCATCGAGGCTCTCGATAAGCTGCGGGTGTTTGGTGGCGCGACTGACGCGATCGAAAATGGGCTTCGTATACCAATGTCCGAACAGGATGCCGATTTTGCCTTTGGGAGGCAGCGCCTGCCAGTAACGCCACATCGGCGGACGTTCGCGCTCCTCCTCCGAAGGCTCGGCGAATGCCACGGTGCGGATGTGGCGCGGATCCATCCATTCGTTAAGCAGATTGACGGTTTCGCCCTTGCCGGAGCTGTCCACACCGCCGATGAGCACGATGACCGGAAAGCGGCCGTCCTGGAACAGGTCGTATTGCGCGTCGAGCAAGGCTTCGCGCAGCTTCGGTACCTGGCGCGCGTAAGTCTGCTTGGTGATCGAGTGTCCCAGTTCCGCCGATTCGAACATCTACGCTCCTTCAGTCGTTAGGACATCCTTCACCGCAAGGCGCTTTCACCACAGAGGCACAGTTACCCTACGTGCTACGCACGTAGGG
>JAYVMZ010000313.1:0-3035 GCA_043758735.1 Betaproteobacteria bacterium | reverse complement strand
CCGCGAAAATCCGGCACCAGCACTTCGATGCGGGTCTGGGGAGACTGCGCGCGGACCGCACGTATGCAATCCGCGAAATGTCCGGCGCCGCCGTCGCGCAAATCGTCCCGGTCGACGCTGGTAATGACGACGTAGCGCAGCTTCATTGCGGCAATCGTGCGCGCGAGATTCGCCGGCTCGTCGGTATCGGGCGGCTTCGGCCGGCCGTGCGCCACAGCGCAGAACGGGCAGCGGCGCGTGCACAGGTCGCCAAGGATCATGAAGGTCGCGGTGCCCTTGCCGAAACATTCGCCTATGTTCGGACAGGAGGCTTCCTCGCAGACGGTATGCAGGTTGTTGTCGCGCAGCGCCTGCTTGATTTCCTGGAAGCGCGGGCTGCCGGGCGCCTTGACGCGGATCCAGTCCGGCTTTTTCAGCGGCGCGATCGGAATGATCTTGACCGGATTGCGGGCGGTTTTTTGCTCGCCGGTCTGGCGTTCGACTTTGGTCGTCATGTCGCGAGTTCAGAGTTCCGCTGATAGTTTTTCGAGCAATTTGTTCGCGACGGCGTCCGGACTATCCGGAACACCAAGTTCGCGAAGTTGCGTTACCGCAAGACCCGGATAACCACACGGGTTGATGGCATCGAACGGGGACAAGTCCATGTCGACGTTAAGGCTGAGCCCGTGATAACAACATCCATTGCGAATCCGCAGTCCGAGCGCCGCAACTTTGGCACCGGCGACATACACTCCCGGCGCGTCTTCGCGGCCCTTCGCTTCGATGCGATAGGCCTTCAGCAATTCTATCACCGCCTGTTCCAGCTTCCTGACCAGCGCGCGCACACCCAGGTTGCGCCGGCGTAAATCGAGCAACGTATAAATAACCACTTGTCCGGGTCCGTGGTAGGTGATTTGTCCGCCGCGATCCGTTTTCACCACGGGAATGCCGTTGTTCGTGCGCGGCAGGTGCTCTGGTTTTGCCGCCACGCCTAAGGTGTAGACGGGCGGATGCTCGACTTGCCAGAGTTCGTCCGCGGTTTCGGCAATGCGCGCCATGGTGAAATCACGCATCCGATGCCAGGTGGCTTCGTAAGGCGCCGTGCCTAGATGGCGGACGGTGAACGGTGAACGGTGAACGGTGAACGGCAAAATCCCACCTGACCCTAATGCAATGGGATCAGCGGGTCTGGGAACAAATCTGGAATAGTCGGTCATTACTGTTCACTGTTCACTGTTCACTCACTAAAGCACCATCACAATCGCAGGATGGTCGCAAAGGTCGCGATACAGCGCGTCCAGTTGCTCGCGCGACGTGGCGCGCACCGTGCAGGTCACGCTCAGATAGTTGTTCTTCTTGCTGGTGCGCATCTCGACCGTGGCTTCGTCGAAATCCGGCGCGTGCCGCTGCACGATGCCCACGATCGTCTGCACCAGCCGCGGCTCGCGCCTCCCCATGATCTTGATCGGGAAGTCGGTCGGGTACTCGATGAGGGACGCGGTCTCCATCAGGCTATCCAAAACATTGCACCACAGAGGCACAGAGGACACGAAGGAAAAAATAAATGACCGGCACGCACAAGGTAGCTAATCGCGATGGTACTGTTCGTAGGCCAGAGTCGGCAATCTATGGAGCATCGGATAATCCCTACCGACACAGCGCAATGTAATGATTATTTCCATTGCGTATGCCCGTCCTCCGTGTCCTCTGCGCCTCTGTGGTGAAAGGGTTTTGCATTTCGACAACCATACTCATTCGATACCCATGCCGGGCAAGCGCATGACGCGGTTCTTGTAGCCCTGATAAAGCGTATACATCCGATTGAACATGGGGCCGGGTTTCCCGTTTCCAACCGGCGTGTCATCCAGCCGGGTGATCGCCAGTACTTCGCGGGTGGACGACGTCAGCCATACTTCCTGGGCGCCGCGTAATTCCGCTTCTGAAATCTCGCGTACTTCATGGCGAATGCCGGCCGCCTGCGCCAGTTCCAGCACGACATCGTACGTGATGCCCGGCAACATCAGGTGATTCTTGGGCGGTGCCAGCAGGACATCATTGCGGACAACGAAGATGTTGCTCGCCGCGCCTTCGGTCATGAATCCTTCACGCAATAACACTGCTTCCACGCAGCCGGCTTCGACCGCCTCCTGGCGCAGCAGCACGTTCGGCAACAGGGCGATGGCCTTGATATCGCAACGCAGCCAGCGGTTGTCCACCGCAGTGATCGCGCATACCCCCTCGTTCACCTGTTGCTGCGGCGGCGTCGTCAGCGGATTACTCATCAAAAAAACGGTCGGCGTTACGTTCTTGGGAAACGCGTGGTCGCGCTTGGCCGGCCCGCGCGTGACGTGCATGTACAACGACTGGTCTTCCGGTTCGTTAAGTTCGATCAGGCGGTGGATCAGCCGTGTCCAGGTCGCATCGTCATGCGGATTGGCGAGCTTGATACTGTCCAGGCTGGATTGCAGGCGCCGCAGATGCTCGGCCAAGCGAAAAGGATGGCGCGAATACACCGGGATCACTTCGTAGACGCCATCGCCGAAAATGAAACCGCGATCCAGCACGGGGATTCGTGCCTGCTCGATCGGCATGAATTCGCCGTTTAGGTAAATCATGGAAGGGCCGTGAACGGTGAACGGTGAACGGTGAACGGTGAATAGTAATCGGTGATTGGGCCAGATCGGCAATATTCGAGGGCTGACTGTCGCGCGCTGCCAAGCTTTAGACGCTGAACCGTTCACTGTTAACCGTTCACCGTTCACTGAAAAAGCAGCCTCAGGCTGTGCCAACTGCGGATGAAAAGGTTGGCAATGCCGACATTCTCGAGCGCAATGACATTCTGTTCGGCAAAGGGTTTGCCGTCGAAGGTCAGCTTCAGCGTGCCAACGCGGTCGCCCACCCGGATCGGCGCCATCAGCGGCTGCATGCTCTCCATCGTCGCCTTGAGCCGTTCCGAATAGCCTTTCGGCAAGGTGACGAAGTAGTCATTGGGCAGGCCCGCCTGCAATTCGTTGCTGTTGCCTTTCCAGACCGGCAAGGCGTGGATCGGCTGGCCG
>JAYVMZ010000312.1:0-6282 GCA_043758735.1 Betaproteobacteria bacterium | reverse complement strand
GAATCAAAAGTTTTTGGCGCAGCGCTCGAACGCGGGATCGCGATCGGCGAGGGCGTCAACTTCGCGCGCGACCTGGGCAATCTGCCGCCGAATATCTGCACGCCGGCCTATCTGGCCGAACAGGCA
Organism: Betaproteobacteria bacterium; assembly: GCA_043758735.1. Lineage (GTDB taxonomy): Bacteria > Pseudomonadota > Gammaproteobacteria > Burkholderiales > JACQAP01 > JACQAP01. Next base: position 6,156 of record JAYVMZ010000312.1, on the reverse strand, counting down.
CGTGTGCTGGGCAAGGCCCACAAACTCAAAGTAACGGTGCTCGAGCGCAAGGACATGGAAAAGCTGGGCATGGGATCCCTGCTGTCCGTGTCCGACGGCAGCCGCCAGCCGCCCAAGCTCATCACGATCGAATACTACGGCGGGCCGAAGAAGCAGAAGCCCGTGGTCCTTGTCGGAAAGGGCGTGACTTTCGACACCGGCGGCATTTCACTGAAGCCGGCCGCCGAGATGGACGAAATGAAATACGACATGTCGGGTGCGGGCAGCGTGCTCGGTACACTGAGCGCGGTCGCCGCAATGAAGCTGCCGCTGAACGTGGTCGGCGTAATTCCCGCGACCGAGAACATGCCGGGCGGCAATGCCACGCGTCCCGGCGACATCGTGACCAGCATGTCGGGCCAGACCATCGAAATCCTGAACACCGATGCCGAAGGCCGGCTGATCCTGTGCGACGCGCTGACCTACTCGGAACGCTTCGAACCGGCCGCAGTGATCGACATTGCAACCCTGACCGGAGCGTGCGTCATTGCCCTCGGCCACGTCGCATCAGGATTATTTGCAAACGACGACCAACTCGCGAACGAAGTAATCGCAGCGGGACAGACTTCATGGGATCGCGTGTGGCACATGCCGGCCTGGGAAGATTATCAGGAGCAACTCAAGAGCAACTTCGCCGACATGGCGAACATCGGCGGGCGCCCCGGCGGCAGCATCACCGCCGCGTGCTTCCTCGCTCGCTTCGCCAGGAAGTTTAAATGGGCGCACCTGGACATCGCCGGAACCGCGTGGAAATCCGGGCGTGAAAAAGGTTCTACAGGCCGCCCGGTTCCGCTGCTCACGCAATTCCTCATGACGCGAGCTGGCTGGTAGTCCTGCTATCCAAAGTCAATTTTCACCACAGAGCAATATTTATTTTGCTTCGAGGTATGGAATTAGATGACCGAAGTGCTGTTCTACACCAACACCGACAACAAGCTGCAGACAGCCTGCGCGCTGACGATGAAGGCCTTGTCGCGCGGCATGCGGGTCATGTTGCTTACGCCGGATTCGGCGGGAACCGAGCGCCTGAGCAGGCTGATCTGGAGCGTGCCGCCGATCGGCTTCGTACCGCATTGTCGCAGCACCGACCGGCTCGCACCGGTCACGCCGGTCATCGTCGACCATATCGCCGAGCCGCTGGTCCACGACCAGGTCCTGGTCAACCTGTGCGACCAGACACCCGCGTTCTTCAGCCGCTTCCAGCGCCTCGTGGAAATCGTCGGCACCGAGGATGCGGACCGCGAGGCCGCGCGCGCGCGTTTTCGCTTCTATCGCGACCGCGGTTACGAGATCCGCACTCATCAACTCGGCGTAGCGGCGTCGTAATGGCCGACGATATTCCGCGCGACAACGAACCGTTCCTCGACACCGGGCAGCAGGACGACATCCTCGGGAAAATCGACCAGCTCCTGAACCGGCACCGGCCAAAAGCACCCGCAGCCGAAGCAATTCCGGTACTGATCGATGCGCCGACCGATGAAGATGTTCCGATCGGCGATGGCATTCCGGTCCTGATGGATGGGGTGACCGGACCGGGCCGGCCGTCCGGCGCCCCATCGACACCATCGCGTTTCAGCACGATCAGCGGCGCACTGATACTGCAACGGATGGAAATCGCGCTCGACGTCGAGCACATCAGGCTGCTTGCTCAAATCAACCGCGACGACCCGGAAAAGGCGCGCATGCTCGACCAACTGGTTGGGGAACTCAAACGCGCGCTGCCGGGCGCGATAGGCAGCGCGATCAAGGACAGAACGCTTAATCCCACCTAGCCCGCGTGGACGGTCGGCTATAATTTCCCGCTTAATTTTTCCGCTGAATTATTTGCAATTAAAAATGGAACTCGCAAAGAGCTTCGAGCCGAAGGACATCGAGCAACGCTGGTACCCGACCTGGGAATCGCGCGGCTATTTCGAGGTGCGCGGCGAAGACAAGAATCCGGCGTACTGCATCCAGCTTCCGCCGCCCAATGTCACCGGCACGCTGCATATGGGGCATGCATTCCAGCAGACGCTCATGGATGCATTGATCCGCTACCACCGCATGAGGGGCTTTGCGACCAACTGGGTGATCGGCACTGACCATGCGGGCATCGCTACGCAGATCGTGGTTGAACGCCAACTCGAACTCGAGGGCAAGACGCGCCACGACCTGGGGCGTGAAAAATTCCTGGAACGCGTCTGGGAGTGGAAACAGCAATCGGGCTCGACCATCACGCGGCAGATGCGCCGCCTCGGCGCGTCGGGCAACTGGACTTTCGCCGACACCGAAGGCCAGAAGGACGGCTACTTCACGATGGACGCGAAGATGTCGCACGCCGTCGTCGAAGTCTTCGTGCGCATGCACGAGGAAGGGCTGATCTACCGCGGCAAGCGGCTGGTGAACTGGGACCCGGTGCTGGGTACCGCGGTCTCCGACCTGGAAGTCGACAGCGAAGAAGAAGACGGCCGTATCTGGGAAATCCGCTACCCATTCGCCGAAGGTGTGGATAGCCTGGTCGTTGCCACCACGCGTCCGGAAACCATGCTTGGCGACGCTGCGGTCGCGGTTCACCCCGACGACGAACGCTATAAGGCGCTGGTCGGACGGCAACTGCAACTGCCACTGAGCGGCCGGACCATTCCCGTCATCGCGGACACCTACGTCGATCCGGCATTCGGCACGGGCTGCGTGAAGATTACCCCCGCTCATGATTTCAACGACTACGCCGTGGGCGCCCGTCACGACCTTCCGCTAATCAACATCCTGACGCTGGACGCCAGGATCAACGATCAGGCACCGGCGGCATATCGCGGCCTGGAGAGATTCGAAGCCCGCCAACGCGTGCTCGCCGATTTGCAGGCGCAGGGACTCGTCGTCTCGGAAAAACCGCACAAGTTGAAGGTGCCGCGCTCCGGCCGCACCGGCGTGATCGTCGAGCCGATGCTTACTGATCAATGGTTCGTGAAAATGGACGGCCTTGCGAAACGCGGCCTTGACGCGGTCGCCAGCGGCGAGGTGAAGTTCTATCCGGAACACTGGACGACCACCTACAACCATTGGCTGGAGAACATCCAAGACTGGTGCATTTCCCGGCAGCTGTGGTGGGGCCACCAGATTCCGGCGTGGTACGGCGACGATGGCAGCATCCATGTCGGCCGCAACGAGGAAGACGCGAAAAAAAGCGCCGCCGCCAAAGGCTACACCGGCACGCTGAAACGCGACGAAGACGTGCTCGACACCTGGTTTTCCTCCGCACTGGTGCCGTTTACCTCGCTCGGCTGGCCGGAGAAGACCCGTGACCTGGCAATGTTCCTGCCCTCCTCGGTGCTGGTTACCGGATTCGACATCATCTTCTTCTGGGTCGCCAGGATGATCATGATGACCCTGCACTTCACCGGCAAGGTGCCTTTCCGCGACGTCTACATCAACGCCATCGTGCGCGACGCCGAAGGCCAGAAGATGTCGAAGTCGAAGGGCAACACCATCGACCCGCTGGACCTGATCGATGGGATTGCGCTCGAAAACCTTGTCGCAAAATCCACAGTCGGATTGCTGCGCGCGGAGCACAAGCAGAAAATCGAAAAGGCGATTCGCAAGAACTACCCGCAGGGCATCCTCGGCTACGGCGCCGACGCCGTGCGCTTTACCTTCGCATCGCTGGCGACGTTCGCGCGAACGCTGAATTTCGACCTGAACCGCTGCGAAGGCTACCGCAATTTCTGCAACAAACTGTGGAACGCCAGCCGCTTCGTGCTGATGAACTGCGAAGGCAAGGATTGCGGGATTTCCCTCACCCCAACCCCTCTCCCGGAGGGAGAGGGGCTTTTGCTCCCTTCTCCCTCCGAAAGAAGGGCTGGGGATGAGGGAGATTTGAATTTCTCCCAGGCCGACCGCTGGATCGTCAGCCTGTTGCAGAAAACCGAAGCGGAAGTGGACAGGGGATTTGCCGAATACCGTTTCGACAATGCCGCCGGCGCGATCTACAAGTTCGTGTGGGACGAGTATTGCGACTGGTACGTCGAGATTGCGAAAGTCCAGATGCAAACCGGCACCGACGCGCAACAGCGCGCAACCCGGCGCACGCTGCTGCGCGTGCTCGAAGCGACGCTGCGCCTCGCGCATCCGATCATCCCGTTCATCACCGAAGAATTGTGGCAGATCGTCGCGCCGCTAGCGGGCCGCCACCCCGGCGGTGCAGCATCAATCATGCTGCAGCCCTACCCGAAATCCCAACCTGACCGCATCGACGAAAAGGCGGAAGCGTGGGTCAATGAACTCAAGGCCCTGGTGGATGCGTGCCGGGCACTGCGTGGCGAGATGGCGATTTCCCCGGGCGTGCGCGTGCCGCTGCTCGCAGTCGGCGACCAGGCCGCATTGATGTCTTATTTTCCCTACATGCAATCCCTGGCGAAGCTTTCCGAAACCGGGGTGGTGGCAGCCTTCCCCGATACGGATGCGCCGACCGCGGTGGTTGGCGGCATGCGCCTGATGCTGGAAATCAAAGTCGATACCGGCGCGGAAATTTTCCGCATTGAAAAGGAAGTGACTCGGATCGAGAGTGAAATTACCAAGGCGAACGGCAAATTGTCGAATGAGGGATTCACATCCCGCGCGCCGGCCGCCGTGGTCGCGCAGGAAAAGGAGCGGCTGACAGGTTTCCGCGCAACCTTGGAGACGCTGCACGCCCAGCTTGCAAACCTGAAGCGTCGCGCGGCCTGACGGGCGTGGCCGGTTGATGCACGCGCTACGGGCATTCAGGCATCGCAATTTTCGTCTTTTCTATGCCGGCCAGGCGATCTCCCTGATCGGCACCTGGATCCAGCAAATCGCGCTTTCCTGGCTGATCTATCGCACCACGGGATCCGGATTCCTGCTAGGCCTGGCGACATTCTGCAGCCAGATTCCCATGCTGCTGTTCCTGCCTCTGGCGGGATTGTTCAGCGATCGCTACGACAGGCGAAAACTGATGATCGTTGCCTACTCGCTGGCGATGATCCAGGCCGTCACGCTGGGCATGCTGACCTTGGCCGGCACTATCGAGATCTGGCAGATCCTGGTTCTGGGTTTCCTTTACGGCACGATCATGGCGTTCGAGACGCCGGCGCGGCAATCGCTGATCAGCCAGATGGTGAATGACAGGGACGACCTGCCCAATGCCATCGCGCTGAACTCCGTGCTGATGAACAGCGGCAGGCTCGTCGGCCCCTCGATCGCCGGCGTGCTGCTGGTCTTTATCAGCGAAGGCTGGTGCTTCCTGATCAATGCGGTTAGCTTTGTCGCGATCATCGCTTCGATTTCGATGATACGGCTGGCGGCAAAACCTCGTGCCGCAACCTCGAGTTCGCTGCGCAATGAACTAGCAGTCGCCGCCCGCTATGCGTGGAACGCCCGCCCGATCCGGCTGTTCCTGGCACTGGTGGCACTGATCAGCCTTACCGCGTCGCCTTACACAGTACTCATGCCGATATTTGCGCGCGACGTTTTTGGCGGCGACGCGCACACGCTGGGCTTCCTGGTGGGCAGCGCGGGATTGGGTGCGGTCATCGGCACGGCGTTCCTGACCACGCGGCCGGACGTCTTCGGACTCAGCAAGCTCGTGCCGCATACGTCGGCTGCCGCCGGCGTCGCGCTGATGCTGGTCGGCGTTTCGCAGGTTTACTGGTTGTCGCTGCTGTTCATGGCCTGCCTGGGTTTCGGCATCATCGTAACGGCGGCATCCGTCAACATGATGCTGCAGACCCTGGTCGACGAAGACAAGCGCGGTCGCATCATCAGTTTCTACGCGATGGCGTTTCTGGGCATGGCGCCTGTTGGCGGATTGATTGCCGGCTCGCTTGCTGGTCAAGTGGGCGCGCCGGCAACGGCAATGATCAACGGCGCTTGCTGTTTGCTGGGAACCCTCGCGCTGATGCGAAGCCTTCCCGCTGTCCGCGTCGATCTGCGTATGGCGCTGGATCGCGTCACCGTGAAATCTTAGGAACGATCACAGTCACTGCGGTGCATTTCTTGTAGTGCCCAAAAAAACGGGCGCCCGAAGGCGCCCGTTAAATCACGGTACTTTCTGGTCAGACCAGATCAGAACGTGTGCTTGAGTGCTACCGTGAACGTTTGCTGCGTCCCGCCAGGCGTACCCAA
>JAYVMZ010000311.1:0-3092 GCA_043758735.1 Betaproteobacteria bacterium | reverse complement strand
ACTCCAGGTTGTCCGCCCCTCTCGCAGGTCTGGCCATATCCATCTCCTTCACGAAATGTCGACATGATTATTATTGCCCTATTGAACGAGAAATGGAATTATTGAGAACGATGTGGAACCGCAACGACGGCTGCGGTCCTGTCAAACGTCCCAGGGATTCGCGCGGTCAACGGCAATGCCGTATTTCTCGATTGCGCGTCCGACGATCTTGCGGTCGATCGTGCCTTCGTCGGCCAGCGCCTTGAGCGCGGCGACGACGATGTGGTTGCGGTCCACCTCGAAGAAGTCGCGAAGCGCCGCGCGGCTGTCGCTGCGGCCGAAGCCGTCGGTGCCGAGCGATACATACCTTCGCGGCACCCAGGTGCGGATCATGTCGGGCAGGGCGCGCATGTAATCACTTGCCGCGATGACCGGTCCCGACGTTTTCGCCAGGCGCTGCTCGACCCAGGTCTGTTTCGGCTGCGCATCGGGATGCAGGCGGTTCCAGCGTTCGATGCCGAGGCCGTCGCGGCGCAGTTCGGTGAAGCTGGTGACGCTCCACACGTCGGCGGCAATGGTCCAGTCCTTTTCCAGCAATTCCGCGGCGGCAAGGACTTCGCGCAGGATGGTGCCCGAGCCCAGCAACTGGACGGTCGGCGCGCCTTTCTTGCTCTTGCCTTCGCGCAGCCTGTACATGCCCTTGATGATGCCTTCCTCGGCACCGGCCGGCATCGCGGGGTGCACGTAGTTCTCGTTCATCACCGTGACGTAGTAGAACACGTCTTCCTGGTTTTCCAGCATGCGGCGCATGCCGTCTCGGACGATGGTCGTGACTTCGTAACCGAAGGCCGGATCGTAAGCGACGCAGTTCGGCACGGTGGAGAACAGGATATGGCTGGAGCCGTCTTCGTGTTGCAGGCCTTCTCCGGACAGCGTTGTGCGTCCGGCGGTGGCGCCCAGCAGGAAACCGCGCGAACGCGCATCCGCCGCCGACCAGACCAGGTCGCCGATGCGCTGGAAGCCGAAGCACGAGTAGAAAATGTAGAACGGCAGCATCGGCACGCCATGGGCGCTGTACGAAGTTGCTGCGGCGATCCATGAGGACACCGCGCCGGCCTCGGTGATGCCCTCCTCCAGGATCTGTCCGTCCCTGGCTTCCTTGTAGTACAGCAATTCGTCTTTGTCTTCCGGTTCGTAGAGCTGGCCGTGCGGCGAATAAATGGCAACCTGCCGGAACAGCGACTGCATGCCGAAGGTGCGCGCCTCGTCGGCGACGATCGGCACGATGTGCTTGCCTATCGCCTTGTCGCGCAGCAGCTGTGAGAGCATTTGCACGAACACCATGGTGGTCGATTGCTCGCGGTCGCCCGAGCCTTCGAGCAGGCGCGAGAACGACTGCAGTTCCGGCACGGGCAGGACGGCGGCCTTCGGCTTGCGTGAGGGCACGTAGCCGCCGAGCGCCTGGCGGCGCGCGTGCAGGTATTTCATTTCCGGGCTGTCATCCGCCGGCTTGTGGAAGCGCAGGTTCTGCACGTCGTCGTTGGAGAGCGGCAGCGCGAACCGGTCGCGGAACGCAAGCAGCGTATCGTCCTCGAGCTTCTTCGCCTGGTGCGCAGCCATCTTGCCCTGTGCCGCGCTGCCCATGCCGTAGCCCTTCTTGGTCTGCGCCAGGATCACGGTCGGGCGGCCCCTGTGATTGACTGCCGCGTGATAGGCCGCGTAAATCTTGATCGGGTCGTGGCCGCCGCGCTTCAGTCGATCTATATCTGCGTCCGACATGTCCGCGACGAGTTTCAGCAGCTCCGGATATTTACTGAAAAAAGCCTCGCGGTTGAAACGCCCGTCGGTCGCCGCGTATTTCTGGAATTCGCCGTCGACGGTCTCGTGCAGGCGCTTGAGGATCACGTTGTCGCGATCGCGCGCGAACAGCGGATCCCAGTCCGATCCCCACATGACCTTGACGACGTTCCAGCCGGCGCCCGCGAACATGCCTTCGAGCTCCTGCACGATCGAGCCGTTGCCGCGCACCGGGCCGTCGAGGCGTTGCAGGTTGCAGTTCACCACGAAGATCAGGTTGTCGAGGCCTTCACGCGCCGCCATTGCCAGGCCGGCGATGGATTCGGGCTCGTCCATTTCGCCGTCGCCGACGAAGCACCATACCTTGCGCGCCTTGGATTCGAGGATATTGCGGTCCTGGAGATAGCGCATGAAGCGCGCCTGGTAGATCGACGTTATCGAGCCCAGGCCCATCGAACCGGTGGGAAATTGCCAGAACCCGGGCATCAGCCACGGATGGCAATATGACGACAATCCCTTGCCGCCGGTTTCGCGGCGATAGTTGTCGAGGTTCTCTTCACTCAACCGGCCTTCCATGTAAGCGCGGGCATAGACGCCCGGCGCGGAATGCGGCTGGAAATAGATCGCGTCGCCGTCCTGGCCGGCACGGAAGAAATGGTTGTAGCCGACTTCGAACAAGTCTGCGGACGAAGCGTAAGTCGCGATGTGGCCGCCGAGTTCGGAGTTGGCGCGATTTGCGCGCACCACCATCGCCAGCGCATTCCAGCGCACCAGGGCGGAGATGCGGGCTTCGATCTCCGGATTCCCGGGAAACTGCGGCTGGTCCGCCAGCGACACGGTGTTCGCATAAGGCGTGTTCAGCACCGGCGGCATCGGCACGCGCATCATGCGCGCGTGGTCCAGCAGCTTGCGCAACAGGAACGTCGCGCGCTCCGCGCCCTCGTTCTCGACGATGGCGTCGAAAGCATCCAGCCATTCCTTGGTCTCGATCGGATCGAGGTCTTGCGCGAGCACACGCCAAAGGCCGGAAACGCTGATGTCGGAAAGGTCGGTCATTGCCTGGATCTCCTCGCGGGGGCGGCGCCGGCTCAATCGGCCGGCTGCCGTTTCATGAAGACAGAATGCTACCCGGAATCAAAAAGCACAGGGTTTCGTTTTGCACGTCTAAAATGCTGAAATACGGCATAATTATTCGTATCAAAAAAGAATTACAGTATTAAATACCGGATATGCAGCTCGATTCGATAGACTGGAAGATCCTTGGCCTGCTCCAGGGCGATGCCCGCATGTCCAATGTGGAACTCGCCAAGGCCGTC
>JAYVMZ010000310.1:0-10459 GCA_043758735.1 Betaproteobacteria bacterium | reverse complement strand
TGGAAGCGATCAACGCCGCGCACGACCGCCAGATGCATGTTGTCGCGCTCACCGGAAAGAAAGGCGGCAAGATCTCGGCCCTGCTCGGGCCGGCGGACGTGCACATCTGCGTACCCGCGGATCGAACCGCACGCATCCAGGAAGTTCATCTGTTATGCCTGCATTGCATGTGCGATGCAATCGACTGTCTGTTGCTAGGAGTGGAATGAATGAAATCTACCGTGCGCCTCGTTGCGCTGCTCGTGGCCTTTGCTCCCGTTCTTCAATCGTGCATTCCATTGATCGTCGGTGCCGGCGTGGGCGCCGGCCTCATGATGGCGGAGGACCGTCGCACGAACGCAACGATGCTGGAAGACCAGACCATCGAGATCAAGGCCAGGAACCGTATTTCGGAAAAATATAATGATCAGGGCAATATTAGTGTGATCTGCTTCAACCGCTTTATCCTGCTGACCGGGCAGGCCCCGACAGAGGACATGAAACAGGATGTGTCGGTGCTCGTCCTCGAAGTGCCGAACGTGCGCAATGTGCAGAACGAAATCGTCGTCGGCGGCAACAGCTCGACGACTTCGCATGCCAGCGACGCACTGCTGACCAGCCAGGTCAAGGGCCGACTTTCGCAGAACAAGGATGTGGGCGCCAGCCACGTTAAGGTGGTCTCGGAAAATGGGACCGTATTCCTCATGGGCCTGGTAACGCGCGCGGAAGCCGATGCCGCAGCGCAGACCGCTTCCACGACGAGCGGGGCGCAACGGGTGGTCAAGGTCTTCGAGTATCTCGACTGAGCAGGCTGGGCGTTGCCATGAAAAAAGCCCCTTTCGGGGCTTTTTTCATTCAGGGTTGGCGCACCGCTGCGTAGATTTCCAGCGTTTGTTTGCGCGCCGCCGCGTGCTCCACTATCGGCGCCGGATAATCCCTGCCGATCTTGATTCCCGCTGCGTGCTGCTCATCGGCCGTCATGGTCCAGGGTTCGTGGATGAATTTCGCGTCGACGTTTGCGAGTTCCGGCAGATACAGGCGAATGAAGCGGCCTTCCGCATCGAAATTTCCCGACTGCGTGACCGGGTTGAAAATTCGGAACCATGGCTGCGCGTCGCAGCCCGTTGAGGCCGACCACTGCCAGCCGCCGTTGTTGGCGGCAAGGTCGAAATCATTGAGCTTGCGCGCAAAGTAGGCCTCGCCCGTTCGCCAATCCACATGCAGGTCCTTCACCAGGAAGGATGCAGCAACCATGCGCAGCCGGTTATGCATATACCCCGTCTCGTTGAGCTGCCGCATAGCGGCGTCAACCAGGGGAAAACCCGTTCGCCCCTCGCACCAGGCCGAGAAGTGCGTCGCAGAGTTCGGGAAACACAATGCGTCGTACTCCGGCCTGAATGCGTGCCCGACCACGTGCGGGAAATGGTGAAGGATGGCGAAATAGAAATCGCGCCAGACCAGTTCCGCGAGCCAGGTCGCGGCGCCGTCGCCTTGAATCGACGCTGCGGTGCGCACCGCCTCGCGGATGGAGAAGGTGCCGAAGCGCAAGTGCACAGACAGATAAGACACGCCGCGAATGCCGGGATAGTTGCGCCTGTCGCGGTAACCGCCGATGCGCTCGAGAAACTCCTGGAAAAGCCGGCGTGCGCCTGTCATTCCCGTCGGCAGTTTCATGCGCATGAGATTAGTCGGCACGAAGCCGATCTGTTCGAGGGAAGGCAGCGGGAAGGGCCCGGTGCGCGCAAGAGCGTTGCAATAGGCAACGATGGGATACGCCTTGCTGCAGAACGCATCCCGCTTTGCCAGCCATGCCCGCTTGTAAGGAGTAAAGACTGTGAACGGCCGGCCGGCCTGGGTGAGCACTTCGTCCATCTCGAAGATGACGTGGTCCTTGTAGGTGTGCAGCACACAGCCGTGCTGCTCGAGCTTGCGGCCGACATGCTCATCGCGCTCCTTCGCAGCCGGTTCGTAATCGTGGTTCGCATATACAGCTTGAGCACCCAGTTCTTCCGCGAGTGCAGGAATTACGTCCCGCGCCCGGCCGGCGAGTACCCGCAACCCGCTCCCCATTTTTTCGAGTGAGCGCGCCAGCTCTTCTACGCTGAGCCAGATGAATTCGACGCGACGGTCCTGGCGATCCGGCAGCACATCGAGAATCTCGCTGTCGAACACGAATACGCAATGCACCTGCTGCGCTTCCTTGAGCGCGTGATGGAACGCGGCATGGTCGTAGTCGCGCAAGTCCCGCCGAAACCAGACCAGCGCAGTCTTGTAGCGCTTGTCCAACACAGCAGCCATCAGCCCATTGCACGTCGCAGGAAGCGCACGGCACCGCCGATCAGCGGCAGTTTTGCATACAGCTCTTCGCCGGTCTCCCAGTAATCACGATGATAGGTGACCTTGCCTTCATCGTCGAAGCGCAAATGGCTGACACCATGAATTACTCTCAATAATTGCGGCTTCCACGACCGCAGGCGAAAGCTCATGTCCCACACGAGGAACAGTCCTGTCCCATCGCCGATTTTTTCATGGACGACAAAATGCGGATCGGCGAGCTGGCGAAACATCCTGGCGAAGATTTCGCGGATATCCTCGATGCGGGTCACTTCGTTGAAGGGATCCTTGAAGTAAGCATTTTCAGCATAGTAGAAGCCGAAATCCTGGACGCGATCCTGCGTGAGCGTTTCATAGAAATGCAGCAGAGCATCGATCCTGCCCTGATCGATGACAATCATAGTCCGGTAAACCGGTGAACAAGCGGAAAATAGAAACGATAGGGAAGAAGACGCAGCAGTTTGAGCCACAGCGTGAAGCGCTTCGGAAAATGGATTTCGAATTTTCCGTCCTCGAAACCTTTTATCATTTCCCGCGCGGCCTCTTCCGCTGATATCAGCGCAGGCATCGTGAACTCGTTCTTGTCGGTAAGAGGCGTTTTGACGAAGCCCGGATTGATCAGATACACCCCTATTCCCCGCGGGGCCAGATCTAGATACAGCGTTTCGGCGAAATTGATCAGGGCTGTCTTTGTCGCGCCATAGACCAGGCTGCTGGGCAAGCCGCCGTAGCCCGCGACGCTGGATACGACGGCAATGGCTCCGCGGGAGTTGCGGCAGAATGCCGGCGCCAGGACCGCGCTCGCATTCATCGCGCCAATCAGATTGGTTTCGACCAGTCTGCGCGCTTGCGTGGCATCCAATTCCCACGCGCGTACGGGCTCGGGGCTGCCCGCAAGCAGCACGGCCAGGTCCAGTCTGGACCAGGTTGAGTTTATCCGGTCGAATGCCGCGGCGATTTCCTCAGGCCGAGTTACGTCGAGCGGCAGTTGCAGCGTCCGCTCAGGCGCCCCGCGATCCGCTATCGCGGCCAGCGCTCGCGCATTGCGCGACGACAGCGCGACTCGTGCGCCTCGTCCAATCAACGCCTGTGCGAAGGCCGCTCCAATGCCGCTACTGGCACCGATGACCCACACTCTGTGTCCGTCCCAGTTCCTGATTGGTTCGTTCAACGACATGCGCTGCCTCCTGTGGCACCTTCAGAAACTTCTCTTGCGAAACGACACGGTGACTTCACCGAGTCCGACTCCGTATTTGCTCATGCCGGATTTGTTCAGCATGACTTCATTGTCCATCAGGTACATCCAATCGTCGAAGTTGACGTTGTAGGTCTTCCCGTCCACGGGTACAGCAAGCACATATCGCCATCGCAATGCATTTCCCCGTGCCTCGCCCACAGCCTCGCCTACAACGTCTTCGGCGGTTCCGCGATAATGATTCGCATCGATTTTTGAGATGTTCCAGACCCTGCGACTCTTGCTGCCATCGGCATAGGTGAAATCCTCTTGCAGGGTGCCAGTGCCACCTTGCCAGGTCCCGGTCATCTCGACCCGGAAGCGCTTGACGACTTTGCCGGCGCGATTGCGCACGAGACCCCAGGCATCCAGCTTGCCGTTGAAATACGTCGCCAAGTCGAGCACCGGTCTCTCGTCCCGATATTCGTCCACCTTTGGACCGGCGCAACCTGCCAGCAACGAAATCCCCAACCCAATCCACGCCAGCACCGATCTCATGCGCCTGCCTCCTTGTTCGAAGTACGTGTGATTCCTTCCTGATAACCGACTGGTGCAGCCCATAACAGGGCTGCCGCACCGAGCTTGATCGCAGTGGGTATCAGGGCATACACCGCAGCAAGCGAACCGGATTGATGCTGGGCAGTGCCCGGTTCATATCCGACCCAGGCCAGCAGCGGCAACGCAATGCCGGCTGCGGCTGCAAGATTGAATTTTTCGATTGTCTGCCAGAGTCCGAAGTAGGCCCCGTCGGGTCGCTGTCGTTCTCGGCCGGCCTCTTCATCGACCACATCGGCGAGCATGGATGGCGGTATCGCCAACTCTGCGCCATAGGCGATTCCCGACACGGCGCATACGACTCCGAACGCAACAACGTCACCGGCCTTCAGGACGTAGGCCCAGACAAATGCGAGCACGGCCAGAAACATTCCGCCAATCCACGCATACTTCTTGCCGAGCCGTCTGGATGCGGCAATCCATACCGGCATACCCAGCGCGCCAAACAAAAAATAGAGGGCCAGGAACACGCCAGCAAGATCGGGGCGCCGGACTATATCCTCCACGTAAAACAGTATCAGCGTTCCGGGGATTGCACCGGCAATACCACTCAGGATGAAGACAGCCATGAGCCAGCGGAACTTCCGGTTCCGCAGGGGCAGCAGGATCGACCTCAGCGGCGCATTCGACTTGGAAGGTACCACCGGCCGCGCCGTGGCACGCAACGTAACGAAGGCCGCCACGATCAACACCGGCAGGAAGCCCAGCGAGAAGATCGCCAGTCCGCTGCCGATGTCGCTCCCGAGAAATCCCGGAGCCGCGGCCGCGATCAACACACCCAGCAATCCGAATGCGCTGCGGGTTGCCGTAACCCGGGTACGCTGGTGATGATCATCAGACAGCTCCGCGCCCATTGCGAAATAGCTGATGCACGCGGCGCTGAAACCCATATAGACGACCAGCAGATTTACCATGAGCCAGATCGCCAGCCCCATTTGATTGGCTTGCGGCGGATGGAACAGTCCGACGAAGCCCGCCCCAAGCAGCGGCAGGCCAAGAACAATCGGTATGCTGCGCCCTCGCGGAAAATGCGCGCAGCGATCGCTGAGGTAGCCAAGCAATGGATCCTGCAGCGCATCGAGCAATCGCGCCGCCAGCAGAATGGCGCCTATCAGCGCAAGCGGCATGCCGAGTTCGCCCGCATACAATTTGGGGATATGCACGTAGACTGGCAATGCCGCCATTGCCAGCGGAACAGACATTGCCGAGTAAGCGGCCAGTTGCGAACGCGAGAGCGCGATCACTTGTTGCCGATCAGGGATTGTCGCAATTCAGGTTCGCGGGTGCGTGCATCCAGCCAGATGGCAAAAAAGGCGCGGGCGAACTCGGGGTCCGCGATCGAGCCGATGGCTTTTCCCTGATAGTAAAATTCAGCGCCTGCGCCAGGTCGATTGACGCCGGTAAGGTGCTCGCCTTTTCTGACATCCGGAAGCACGCGCGTCATCTCCTCAACCCATTTCCCGAGTCGTCGTTCGTCGCCAAATCCCAACCTGCGCATTTCGTCCGCGCTGGTCTGCACCAGCCTGCGGGACTTGATGTCGCGCGCGTAACGGATGTCGAGCGCAAACTCCTGTTCCCCGCTCCACCGGGCGCCCCTGATCCAGAGCGTAGCGTCGTAGATATGCAATCCGAGCCAGCGCAGCCGATCTCGAGAATATGATCATCGGCTTTAACGCCCAGCCGCTGCAGGATGCGCTCGTACTTCGCGATCTGCGCCTGCTCGAGCGTACGATCGGAATCGCCCTCGAAAAGAGCCGCCGAGTAAGTCATGGTCTCGTCCAGCCAGGACCGGTAAAAGGTGTTGCCAAGGTCGTAGTGCGAGTGGATATTCTTTTTCGCGCCCTCGCGGGTATTGGCCCGACGCAAATGCCGGAAACGGTAGTAGAGCCTGCCCCACCATTTGCCATACAACAGCCTTTCGAGAACGGCGCGGTTGATGGCGATGAGTTCGAGCAATGCGCGCAAATCCGGCGTCTGCCAGCGCTCGTCAAGATAGGCTTCTGCGAACCCGACATCGCCGGAACGCCTTACATCGTCGAACACCTGCCAGTCTTCGAGATAAATGGTCGCGTCGGGGCCCGGCAAATCGCCGGTGAAACTGAACCGCTGGCCGCCGGGCACCTCCACATTCAGCCGGCCGTGGCGCAAGCGTGCGAGCAGCGAAAGCAGCAGTCGGCCGGATCGCGGGACGCGAACGGAAAGCCGCTGCGGGGTGGCTTCGTTCGGTTTCATCGTGTCAACTCCTGCGACGGCGGCTCGGGTTTGGCGAACCACGGCACACCCTTGATCCACAATCTGATTGCCTGCAGATGAATGCGGGCAATGATGCCGATCGTCATCCACGGATACAGGATGAAGGCGCGCAAAAGAGCTGTCGGGCCGAATGCAGCGCTTTTGCCGGCTATGGCGGTAAGCAGCAATTTCCCTTCCGGATCGTTGTAGTCGATCCGGATATGTGTGGACGTTTTTTCGACATTGAATTGAAAGCGGTATTCCCCGGCGACGGCGCAAAACGGTGAGACATGGAATACCTTGTGCGCGCTCATCGTGTCGCTTGCGAGAATCCGGCGACGATCCGGGTGACACAACAGGTAATTGTGATGCTCCCCGAACGTATTGTTGACCTCGCAGAGGACCGCCCGCAATGCGCCGCTTTTATCGTGGCACAACCAGAAGCTCACCGGATTAAATACATAACCGAGCATGCGCGGAAAGGCCTGCAGCCAGATCTCGCCATCGGCTTCTTCCACGCCCTCTTGTGCGAGCAGCGCCCGTATCCAGCCTTCGGGATGAGAACCGTCACGGGCACCGTGATCCCGGAAATGAAAACTGAACAGGTTCCAGCGATTGATGGAAAAGAGCGCATTGTCGAGTTGCGGCAGATCGCTCAGGGCAAAGCGCATGAAGAAGACCGGGTGGCGGAATGAATTACGCCGCGGCCGGAGCCGGGCATGAAACACCGTGCCATGGAGAAGTTGCGGCCTCATGCCGCCATCTTCCTCGACTGCCACGGGGCCTGCACCCCGAGTGAATTCGCGACCGACAGTGCGGATTTCAATCCGTCTTCGTGAAATCCGTAGCCGGTCCAGGCACCGCAAAACCAGGTATGACGCTTTCCCTGAATTGCTGGCAATTCCTGTTGCGCATCGATGGCAGCGCGGTCGAAGATCGGATGCATGTAGTCGAATTCCCCGATCACGGAATCTGCGCGCGGAGCATGGGTGGGATTCAACGTGACGATGACGGGACTGGCAAAAGGCAGGGGCTGCAGTTTGTTGATCAGGTAGCTGACACTGACCGGGCGCGCATCGGGCGCGCCGGTACCTGCAATGTAGTTCCACGCCGCCCATGCTTCACGATTCCTCGGCAGCAACGAATTGTCCATATGCAATACCGCGCGGTTTTGCTGGTAGCTGAAGCGCGAGAGCAGCTTTTTTTCGATGTCCACGATATCGGCCAGCAGTGCGAGCGCCTGGTCGCTGTGGCACGCGAATACGACCTGTGAGAAGCCCTCCGTGGTCCCACTCGCCAGCCTTAGCCGCACGCCGTCCGTGTCTCGTACAACCGACTCAACGGGACTTGCGAGTCTTATATCTTCGATCGATGCAGCCAGTCGCCGCACGTATTCCCGGCCGCCGCCGACGACGGTTTTCCAAACCGGCCTGCCGGTCAGTTGCAGCAATCCATGGTTGTGGCAGAACCGGAAAAAGGTATCGACCGGATAGTCGAGCATCTGCCGGGTCGGACAGGACCAGATGGCACCGCTCATGGGCAGCAGGTACCAGTCGCGGAAGGCGCGGCCATAACCACCCCGCACCAAAAATTCGCCCAGCGAAACATTGGCGCTTCTTCCCGACCTGACGATTTCCTGGCTTTCGCGATTGAAACGCAGAATGTCCTTCAACATGCGCCAGAATTCTGGTTTGACCAGATTGCGCTTTTGGGCGAATACGCTCGCCATGGAATTGCCCGCCCATTCCACGCGCTCCTCATCTATGCGCACGCTGAACGACATTTCACTGGACGCAGTCCGCACACCCAGATGACTCGCACCAGACGCTCTAAAGCGCCGGTCCTCGCTGAACTCGGTTCGACGGCGCTAGCCGCCTTTCACTCTTAATTACGATCGTCCAATCGGCCTGGATGGCGCCCGCATGACTATTCGCCGTACCCGCCGTCGGATTGCTATGTTTTGTCCTAGTCAAAAATTCCTATATGGCGCAAAATACGGTTTACACAGGGATTAGTCAACTATTTGTCTTGGACAAAAATATAACTTCACTGAATATCGGTGCCGTGGAACGGGACACCGGACTAAGCAAGGACACCCTGCGGGTGTGGGAGCGCCGATACGCGTTTCCGAGTCCGGCTCGTGATCGGCATGGCAAGCGCGTATATCCGATCGAACAAGTCGAAAAGTTGCGTCTGATCAAACGGTTGATGGACTGCGACCATCGTCCGGGCAAGATCATTGGCCAATCGATCGAAAACCTGCGGGCGCTTGGAGCGGATCCTGGGAAGGAATCTTCGGGTCCCGTGGACCTTCACATTTTTCTGAATTTGATCAGTTCTCACCAGTTGCTGGAGTTGCGCTCGCTGTTGTCCCAGACAATGGCGCGAAGCGGGCTGCAGAACTTCATTCTCAAGACGATCGTGCCCCTGAACGTTGCGGTGGGCGACGCCTGGATGAGCGGCCGTATCGCCGTATTCGAAGAACACCTGTATTCCGAGTTGGTCCAAAATCTTCTGCGCAATGCGATTGCCGCCATTCAACCTCAGGGTCGCACGCCGAGAGTGCTGCTGACGTCGCTTCCGCAAGAGCAGCACAGCATCGGTCTGTTAATGGCCGAAGCCATTCTCGCGGTCGAGGGGGCGTCCTGCGTTCCCCTTGGCCCCCAGACGCCGATGGCCGATATCGTGACGGCGGCACGGGTGCATGATGCCGACATCGTTGCACTGTCATTCAGTTCCTCTTATCCCGAAACCAAGGTGGCAGAAAGTTTGAAGCAGTTGCGCCTCGCACTTCCTGCCTCCAAGCATCTATGGGCAGGCGGAAACGGTTCGGCGCGGCTGCGTAAGCCGATAGAAGGCGTTCAGACTGTCGTCAGCTTCGAAAAAATGGTGGATATGGTTAAATTGTGGCGGGAAGCAAGCGCCTGACTGCATCCATAACCCCGGCACTTATGCACTTCGGTATTGCCAAAGAGTGGCATCGGACTCGCGAAAAGCGCATCCGGAAGGTTCGCCACCTCGTAAATCTCCTGTCACACTGATCTGCAAGACTCGCGGAATCCCCTAAATGAAAATGCCCAAGATGCTTTATCCCGAACTGTTCAAGGCTTTCGAAGCCGTCCGCTGGACGATCGATTCAGACATTCCCTGGGGCGAATTCGATGCGGCAAAACTTTCCGACGAACAGGCGCTTACGATCAAGATGAATGCAATCACTGAATGGGCCGCGCTACCCGCCACGGAAATGTTCCTGAGGGACAATCGCGAGGACAGCGATTTTTGCGCGTTCATGTCGGTGTGGTTTTACGAAGAGCAGAAGCATTCGCTGGTGCTGATGGAATACTTGCGCCGCTTCCGCCCGGATCTGGTGCCGAGCGAACAGGAACTGCACGCGGTGCGTTTTGATTTCGATCCCGCGCCTTCGCTGGAAACCCTGATGATGCATTTCTGCGGCGAGATCCGCCTCAATCACTGGTATCGCCGCGCCGCACAGTGGCACACCGAGCCGGTGATCAGAAAAATCTACGATCTGATTTCTCGCGACGAAGCGCGCCACGGCGGCGCTTATCTGCGTTACATGAAAAAGGCCATCGGGCGCAGCGGCGACGTCGCACGGACGGCCTTTGCCAAGGTCGGCCTTTTGATGGCATCGAGCGGGCGCAACCGCCAGGCCCTGCACCCCACCAACCTGCATGTGAACAAGGCCTTGTTCCCACATGACACCGTGCAAAGCCGCTTGCCCGATCCGTCGTGGCTAGAGCACTGGCTGGACACCCAGATCAGTTTCGACAAGGAATGGGAAGCGCGGGTCGTCAGGATGATCCTGCATAATTTGTCGAGCTTGTTCGAGTTGCCGATCCGCACACTCCAGGATCTCTCCCGCTACCGCAAGCAATTATCCAGGCTGGCCGCTTAGGCGGGCGGCGCGCATGGCGCTGGCCGCCATGTATCATTGCGGCCAGCGCCATGAACCAGACTCCCAACTTCGAAAACAAGATCGTTCCGCCCGCAGAACTCTCCGCGCGGTTGCGCACGCAGCCACGTCCGCTGGTCTTCACCAATGGTGTCTTCGACGTGCTGCATCGCGGGCATGCCACTTACCTCGCCGAGTCCCGCGCGTTCGGC
>JAYVMZ010000309.1:0-3067 GCA_043758735.1 Betaproteobacteria bacterium | reverse complement strand
CCGGCCGCAACTTGATCGCCACACCGCTATTTGCCATGAGCGACATCATAGCAATCGTCGGATTAAATGTAACGTTATTTATGAGACACTACACTAGTTAGTCACTTTTGGGGCATCTCGATCGGTCCCTGATGGGCCAAAATGGTTCGGCATTGGCACGATGTGCGATATGCGTAGCATCCCCCGGACCGGGTTTTGCGTTTGACCAACCCGACCGCCGGGCGATAGATTCCGGATTCGCGGACGCGATGCAAATTCCACCTCTGTTCGTGCTTCAAATTTTCGTGTAACCGGGCGCGCCGACACGCCGTGCTTCAAACAGGAGGAAATCATGCGCATGTTGACCAGGGCAGTAGTGACAACCATCCTTCCCGTCAAGGACATGGACCGGGCTCGTGATTTTTACGAGAAGAAGCTCGGACTCGAACCCCGGGGATTCGCAGCAGACGGGAATTATGTATTTGCCTGCGGGGGCGAAGCCCATATCGCGCTCATTACCAAGCCCGAAGGCACCAAGGCCGAACACACGGCATTGAGCTTCGAAGTCCACGGCATCGAGCGTGTCATTTCGGACCTGCAAGCCGAAGGTGTGGTGTTCGAAGACTACGATTTCCCCAACCTGAAGACGGTCGACCACGTCTGCGTCCTCGGCTCAGAGAAAGCAGCCTGGTTCAAGGACAGCGAAGGCAATTACCTGTGCATGCACGAGGGACCACATTGATTCATGCAGAACAACAAGATCGACCAGGCAGTGCAATTTTCCATCGAGCACGAAACACCATGGAGCCGGGAGATAACCGACAAATGGGGCATTCATCACGAAGATCCCCCGCCCTGGAACCGGTTGCTGGGCCCTGTGCATGAGCGCGGGCCGGTCTCCGGGACCATCGTCCTGGACGGGAAAACGCTGACATCGTGGGGCGAGCCGGATCGTCCCGATCTCACCTTCAGCATCGCGAAAACTTATCTGGCCCTGTTGGCGGGCGTCGCCCATGACCGCGGCCTGCTGCCCGATGTCGATGAGCCCGTCGGCAAGCGAATTACAGGCATTGGCTTCGATGAGGGACGCAACGCGCAAGTGACGTGGGCGCACCTGCTGCAGCAAACCAGCGAATGGGAAGGCACGTGCTTCGGAGTGCCCGACCAGGTCGACCGCTATCGCACGCTGCAGTTTCAGGGCGGCGCCGCCAAAGGCCGCAAAGGCGATGCGCGGCCGTTGCAAACACCCGGCCGCTACTGGGAATACAACGACGTGCGCATCAACCAGTTGTCGCTGGCCTTGCTGCATCTGTTCGAGCGCCCGTTGCCCAAGGTGTTTCGCGACGCCATCATGAAACCCATCGGCGCGAGCAATCAATGGCGCTGGGTGGGCTACGACAACTCCTGGATCGATCTCAACGGGCACAGAGTTCAGTCGGTTCCCGGCGGCTCGCATTGGGGTGGCGGCCTGTCGATCGGCAGCCTCGACCAGGCGCGCGTCGGCCAGTTGCTCCTGAACGAGGGCAGAGCCAACGGCCGCCAGGTCGTTTCGGCAGCATGGATCAAGCGCATGCGCACGCCATGCGCGATCGCTCCCTTCTATGGCTATCTGGTGTGGCTCAACCACGCGCAGCACATATTCCCCAGTGTGTCGGCGTCAAGCTGCTTTGCCATCGGCGCGGGCACTTCTTTCACCTGGATAGAGCCGGAGCGCCGCATGGTTCTGGTGGTGCGCTGGATCGACGCGGATCACGCAGACGAATTCTTCGGCCGCGTGTTGCAGGCACTGGACGATTTCTGAATTGGAACCTTTCTGAATTGGAACCCTGGGCCCTCAGCCTCTTCATCAGCGCGGTCCATCTGGTCCTCGCGGCGACCGTGTCCGCACACATCGTGCTGACCAAGCCGGATGTGCGCGCCGCGATCGGCTGGGTCGGGCTGGTATGGCTGGTACCGGTCGTCGGCTCGGCGCTCTACGCGTTGTTCGGCATCAACCGCATCCGCCGCCAGGCCGGGCTGATGCGCCGTGGCCGGCAACTGCTGTGGACGAAGCCGCCGGGCGAATTCGTGCTGTCGCCTTACGAGTTCCCGAAACCGGGTATCGAGCGGAATTCCTCGTGCAAGAAGTCGACGAAGGCGCGCGCCTTCGCTGGCACAAACGGCGCGGGCAAGTAGAGCGCATGCACATCGAGCGGCGCCATCGAGTACTCGGTAAGCAATAGCTTGACCGCACCCGCCTTCAGTTGTTCGAAAATCAGAGTTTCTGGAATCCACGCGATCCCGAGTCCGGCGAGGATAGCGCTGCGAATCGCATGCCCATTGTTCGCGCGAAACGTTCCCTTCACCTTGACCTTCTCTTCGCCATGAGGCCCTGAGTAAAACCATTCGGTATTCGGCGGATAGTTGAAAAGAATGCAGTTGTGCTTCGCAAGATCGGCGGGCTTCTTTGGGGTCCCGTGCCGGCGCAAGTATGCGGGCGTCGCTACCGTGACCCGCCTTGTGCTTCCCAGCCGTCGGGCCACGATGTTGTCGTCGCGCAACGCCCCGAAGCGGATGGCGATGTCTATTCCCTCCTCGACCAGATCGACGAAACGCTCGTTCAGCGTCAGGTCCACGGTCAACTCGGGATGCAGCTTCTGGAAGCTGCAGGCAATGGGTGCAATGTACGACTCTCCGAGCACCACCGATGTATTCACCCGCAGCGTGCCGCGCAATGTCGCTTGCAGCATCCCGACATTGCTTTCCGCGGCGGCAATGTCGCCGAGAATGCGACGGCAGTCTTCGTAATACTGGCGCCCGGTTTCAGTCAGGGCCAGGTGGCGGGTGCTGCGGTTGAGAAGCCTTGCCCCGAGGCTGCGCTCCAACGAGCGCAGTTGCCTGCTCACTGAAGGCTGTGTCAAACCATGATCGCGGGCGGCGGCTGAAAGGCTCCCAACTTCGACAATTCGAACAAAAATCCGCATGGCAGTCAGTCGGTCCATGGCGCCTCCATTCATCCTAAAAACCTCACTTGACGGTGTGCTATCTGCTCCAGAATCAGGCAGTCTGCGGTTTCTGAGACATTGACGGGAGTCACCCGATGGGTGAG